>NZ_DBDF01000008.1 GCF_002293435.1 Bacteroides sp. UBA939
AGGAGAATAGAGATACTGCTGATAATCAATACTGAGATACTACTGATAATCAACACCAAGATACTGTTGATAATCAACCCCAAGATACTTCACCAACACGGATAACTTACGAAATCCAAATCACTCCACATCAACTTTCCCCGATGCCGAATGAGCAGCATATTCAGGTGTATAAGCCGATTGTATCGTTGCCAGCCCCGCTTCGTATTGTCCGCTGCGGGCAACACGGTAACTGTATTCCAGCACATACACGCCTTTACTCAACTTGTCGAAGAAGAAGTTAGTGGACGCGTCTTCTATCTCCACGTAATAACCCGTTCCGCTACCCCAACGGTAACCGGACAGTGAATTTTCCGGTTCGAAACATGCGCCACGCTGGTCTTTTAACTGTACAAAGTCCATTGCACGGTCGAGGCGTATCGTCAGGCGCGAAACAACTTTATCGCCTACCGCCAGCCGGGTGGAAGCAGTAATGGGTTGCAACTCTTTCTTGCCACCGGTTAAGGTACGTTCTACGAAGAGTTTCTTCTCAACAGCCAGTTCACCGCCTTGCTGCCTCACGTCAGAAACCGGCGATAGATACTGTGCATAAACCGCTCCCCAGGCAATGCCCGCATCACGTTTCTCTACGGTAACGGATTTCGCTTTCAACTCCGGACTGCCTTGTGCAAAACTCTCCTTGAGATAACCCAATCCGGGAACAGCAGCCTCAACAGGAACAGCAGTTTCCATAACCTTATTGCCAAGGACAATGCGCACATCACCACGTGATGCCAGCAAATCAATGCCCTGACAGAGCAACGCATAAACGGCATCAGCCGTCACAACCGGAGAGTTCCAGCTTGTGGTCTGTTTCTGCTTCAGCAGCCAGAGTTTCATTTCTTCCACCAACGCATCATTACCTCCTGCCAGACGCAGAGCTTCCATCACCTCAACCTGTACGGAAACGGAGTGCATGCCCCACAGATAAGGAGTTTCATAGAAAGCAAAGTATGCGCCACGTTCATCTGTCTGCACCAGATGCTCTTTCAGGGAAGCGACAAATTCATCAGCCTCGGCTGTAAGACCCGCCTTTTGCAGAACAATAGCCGATTGCGCCTTTACTCCCATCGCAGTTGAATTCAGATTTCCCCTTACCATAGAAAGGAAATAGCGGTAAGCCTCTTCATTGAGCGCGGGTACTTTCTCACCGGAAACAGCGATAAGATAGAGGTATTGCATTGCTGAAGACGAGAGGGTGGTCGCCTTCGCCCCATTCTTCTCCGCCTTGCGGATATTCTTATACTCTTCCAACGCTTGATTATGCAGATAATTGAATGCTTTCTGTTGCATGGAAAGGGCATCGGCAGGGTTCTTCTGTCCTGTCAGTATTGGCAGGCGAACCAGAAGTCCGGTAATGTATCCCGTCATACTGCGGTTGCCCGGCATACCTTTATACCAGCTCCAACTACCATCGGCGTCTTGCAATTCCTGCAATTTGGTGAGGATAGTCACGTTGTTGTTAGACAAGTTATTCAGGTCGAACAAGGTGGCGATACGCGCCTGTTGTTCGGCTTCGGTGGTAGCTTCCATCAACCACGGGGTTTCTTCCAGCAAGATATTTTTCACATCCCGGTTCTTTTGCAATTGGCTGAGGAAAGTTTCTTTCTTACCGCCTTGCATACGCCAACTGTCGAAAACAGCCTTTATGCGCGGCTGACTGTTGGCTATGTAAGAAGCCAGGGAGTTGGCATAATAAGCTACCGCCCAGGAAGTGGCGTTATCGGTGCGCGGTTGACTCAGCGCGGGCAATGCCTGTACGGCATACCAGGCAGGGTTTCCGGTAAATTCTACTGTCAGGCGGCGGTTGGTAGCCGTACGGCTGTTATAGTTAAACAGGCTGTCTAAAGAGAAAGTACGGGTTTGCTCGCCGCGAACGGGCATGGCAAGAGTTTCCGTGACATACTCTTTATTGTCCAACACCGGCAGCAAGTGCTGCTCTCCATCACTGAATGTACCGCCGTCGGCAATCATACGAACGCCCAGAATATCATATTTACCGGTAATCGTAAAGCTGAAACTTACCGGTATCACTTTCCCCGCAGCAACGGTAAACGCCCGGCGTTGCGTAGAAATCACCTTATCCGTCATCGGGTCAAAAAGGGCAAACGTCGCTGTGCCTTTCAGTTCCTTACCGGTCAGATTGGTTACGGTTGCAGCAATATTGGTTTTATCGCCCACCCGTACAAAGCGCGGCATATTTGGAGAGAGCATAAACTCTTTTGCGGTAACAGCAGACGCATTCAGCATACCGGTCAGCATACCTTTTGTATGGGCATATCCGCGGAAGTTCCAACGGGTAAGGCTTTGCGGCATAGTAAAGGCGAAAGATACTTCTCCCTGCCCGTTGGTACGAAGTTGCGGATAGAAGAAAGCGGTTTCGGCAAAGTTGGTACGAAGTGCGGAAGGCTCTACGGCTTCACCAACCGCCGTTACCTGCTCTGTTGGAGGAACATAACGTACTTCAACAGCTTCATTCGTATCTGCATATCCTGCTTCCATGTTCGGAGCCCTTGATACGCCGGCAATCATATGCATCTCTGGACTTTCTTCCATCACATCTTCTTGCAATAAAAGCTCCTCAAAAATCGCATCCTCAGACAATGAATAACTGTAAAAACTATCATATATCAATACAGGTACTTTCCAGTTCTTCAACGGAGAAGTATAATAATAATACAGATTGTTCCTGTATCTTTCCTCCCAATAAGCATTAGGAACGTTACGACGATAAGCTACCGAGAAACTCTGACGGTTCGGATATATTTTATCCAAAGAAGCGTCGTACATTGTAGCGAGTATTTCGGCCATTGCAGGAGTATTGCCTTGCGGAGACTTTATTGTCAAACGCCACTCTTCTTCCTGCCCGGGAAGCAATTTATCGCGGAATACCTCCCACTTCATCTTCAGGGCTTTGTCCGGCATACGTTTTTTAAGCATTACTCTTTCCTGATAAACCTTGCCATTCTTGACGAAGGTGAAAAGATACCCTACCCCATCGCCATATTCTTCCGAATAAGGTATGTTAAACCGGACAATCGAATCGGACAGTTGGAACGCATTACTTTTCAGATAACGTTTACCGCTGAATACGTCCAGCATTACATAAACATCCTTTAAAGAGGTTCCGAAACTGAACTGCGCAGGATGTGTGGCATCAAACTGTTCGTTGCGGACATAGAACCACAGGTCGGACTTCGCAGCAGGACGATTATCGCCATAAGAGAACAGGACGATTGTTTTCTTGAAGTCGACGTTTCTACCTTGAGCGTCTTTAGCATTCAGTTGTAGTTCATACAAGCCCGAAGGCAAATTCTTCCACTCGGGCAACAAGGTCTCTACATTGGAAGTGAAATGTCCGCCGATGCTAACTAAAGAATCACCGTTTATCACTTGCATCAGACGATACTTCCCTTCCACGCTCACCGGTTCACCATTAAGATTTCTCGCATGGAAGGTCTGTTTGACGCTATCGTCTTTGCAGATACGTTCTTCCCCATCAACCGAAAGAATCAATGAGCGGTTACCTGCCGCCAACGATGTTATGGCCGTTTGCGTTTCGCCCGCCAGATTAGTAACTGACGCTTTTACTTGATAAGTATAGTACCAATCGCTATCATTTTCACCGTTGTTACCTTCCAGACAGACGGGAATGGCGAACTCTCCGTTATCGCCTATCGTCACACTACCCGATGCTATAGGAATACCGCCCAGCTCGAGTCCGTTCCGCCACCACGAATACGTGTCGCGGGTTACTGTATAATCCAACTTTACTCCCTGCAAAGGTACGCCACTGAAAGAACCGGCCTGACCTTTCACTTGTACGCTATCTCCTATCTGATAGGACTCCCTTTGAGGGTTGAACACGATATCGAAGGTTGGGCGCTTGTATTCTTCCACTCGTACGCTTGCCGAAGCATTAACTTCGCTACCGGATACTTCTACATTATAGCTGCCGTTCAGACAGGCTGCCGGAAGCACAAACTCGGTTGCAAAAGAACCGAATTCATTAGTACGCACACTTTTCTTTCCAATCTCCCTGCGGTTCACATCACGCAATACAACATCATATTCTTTATCCGGAACGACATCAGCCGTATCACTTTTCTGAGTATAGGCTATACCTTTCACATAAATAGTTTGCCCGGGGCGATACAGAGAACGGTCGGTCAACAACTTCAATTCATTAGACACCTCTTTGCGGCCATTTTGCCAAGCCGCAGAGGAACGGTAATACACTCGTTGAGATGGCATTGCCGTATCCGTCCCTTTTCGGGCAACCAATGCACGAATATTCGTACTCCACGTAAACATGACCTTGCCCAATGCATTTGTTGTCTTCCGGCTTATTTCCTTTCTGTTCGCACCGGAGGAAGTAGAATAGAAAATAACCTCGGCATCCGCAACTGGTTTTCCTGTTGCAGCGTCCAACACCATGGCTACGACCTTTTTATCCTGAGAAGGCAGAGACAAAGTCAAGACTTCAAACCGGGTGAGATAAATAAAGTGATCCGTACTTTCTCCTTTCTCACCATCAGGAACGGTCTGCATTACATAAATACCCGGTTCGTCGGGTAATAACAGGCTGAATCTCTCGGCTGTCAATTGATAATCCTTCGGACGCGATAAAGAGAAATGCTCGGTCTTTACCTTGCGGGCATATTTCTTATAAAAGGCGGAGTTAATCTGTGGCATTTCAGCAAGAGGCTCCGTCAAAGTGGTACGATACAAATGAATGGTAAATCCATCCAGATTCTGATGATCCACTTGTAGCAAGAGAGAGTCGCCGGGATAACCCGTATCATCCGCTCTAATGATGAGCCGGGGGTGCAAAATGTCTTCCTTCCTCTGGTATAAAGCTGATATACGTTTATATTTCGGATAACGATTGATAGCTTCATCACAGTACTGCAAAGCCTCTATGAACCTGAAATTACTACAATAATACCAGGCTTTGGCAAGATAAACCTCCGCACAGACTTCACGTTGGGCATAATCTTTAATCAAGCTATTCAAGGCTCTCAAATATGGACTGGCCTCTTCATCCATTTTGCGGCTTGCTATATGAAACAATAGAATAAAGTCCGTCGTACCTCTGCGCCATTCCCAATAATCCAGGGTTGTCAGTACGACAGCATCTTCCCGGTCGGGCATCTTCCGGTAGGCGCTTATCATCTGTTCGTAAATGCCCTGAATGTTTTCCCAGACAATCGTATCCATATCAAAGCCTCCTACATTCCGCAAGGCTTCAATAGCACGCGACGCCAGCAGGTGATACATGTCATGATGATAATACCCGCTCGCATCTCCTGAAATTACGAAAGGAATAAGAGTATGTGATGAAGTATTCAACAACTCCGTCGAGTCTTTCAATGCCTCAGCCGTGTATTTCATCACTTGCCGCACAAACAGGTTGGCGCTCCATTCGCGGATATCCTGCGGCAATGCGTCTTCATCCCAATCGAGCGAAGCACGCCGGCGCAGTTGCCACCGATTGTCGTTAGCATAGTCCGCATAAATATTTGCTACCAGCGAATTAAGCACGGCGCGGTTTACCACATTCTGTTCCTGTTGCGCCCATTGCTCCAGGCCTTTCAGGTTGACATAGAAACTGTCGGGAGTCAACTTTTCCTGTTGATCCTTCCGGTGTATGTATGCTTTCAGCATCTGCGGGGTATTCTTTTCCCGCTCTCCTTTCCGGAATATCTCATCCGTCAGCTTAATTACCGTTTGTGGCAGGCTCTTCTTCTGCGCCTGTTCTACTTGTTTCCACAAATTATCAAACGATTGCGCATGCAGCACGGGCATACCCCAAAACGCCGCCAGCAGTATCAAACTGCATATTCTCTGAATTCTTTTCATGGATATTATTCTGTTAGTCTTCGTACTAGCAACAAAGAAAGGGAATAAAGTCTAAATAAAGACAGCTTTTTTATATAAAAATATTAAATGCAGCATAAAGTTTCTATTTTGAAGCGGTTAATCTTATGAAGCAGTTAAATTTAGCTCACAAGCTGAATCTTTTTATGCTTAAGTACTGCTTAAAAAATAACTTG
>NZ_DBDF01000181.1 GCF_002293435.1 Bacteroides sp. UBA939
CCCGCAAGGGGGGAGGTGGTAGGTAAAACAAATACCTATTAATCATATCTCTAAGGAATTCTTTTCACCCACCACCTCCCCCTACGGGTACTCCTCCTCCCGGGAGGAGGAGAATAGAGATAGTCTTGCTAATCACTTATCATTAATCATTAAACACTTATCGCTTATCACTTATCGCTTATCACTTATCACTTATCACTGCGAAACTCCGCTTCGCCACATCTCCCTTAATTGCTCTTTCTGAACCATTTGTAGAACCACTCGCCCACCTTTTCGTAATGTTGGTCTTCGTTGTTACCATGCGGATTGGAGAAAGACAACAAGTCCTGCGGTTCGCCCAACTGATCGGGGTAAAGCACTATCAAACTATTATTCGAGAAATACTTTCCTAACTGGGCTGGAAGCCTCTCGAACGTAGCATCGTAGGATATGGAGCCTCGACGCGCACTGATAACAACCAGCAAATGGTCATAATTCACTTGTCCGGTCAGCAACAGTAAATCTCCCCAATCGTCCAAACGGGAGAAACCGGTCAAGGTTGCGCCATACCGCTTCTTAACCAACATCTGCAAAACCGCAGTAGTATCTTCATTAGCAAAGAAATGAACCCGGCAACTTAATGTACTGCCCATTCTGCAAAAATGTTCCACCCATTTCTGAAAGCCGGTTTCATATTCCGCTTTCGGCGGAACGGCAATGTTTATCCGCCGTATCGTATTGATAGGCATCAGGAATTTGGCAATCATCACTTCCCGGTGCAGGCTTTTCAGTAGATTCTCCGCCAGCATTCCAAAGAAAGAGTCCACAATGTTGCCCTTGCGGTGCAAACCAATAATTACGTCCGTCACTCCGTGTTCCTTCGCCGTATGGGTAATGCCCGAAGCGATATTCAGGTCATAACGGCTGATTTGCTTTAATGGGACGTCCACCGAGGCGGTAATCATCGCCGCCTTTTCCAGATAACGCTTCCCGCGAATCTCCAAAGCCTCCGAAGGTCCCGAAGTATTGTTGTCGTTAATCACATTCAGCGCCAGCAGATTATCCCTCTGTTTCGGGTCGCGTATCAGCAACGACAAGTTTACCAAATCCTCAATCGTATCAGGATTGGCAACCGGTATCAGTATCTTCTCCTGCTGCGCTGGACGGCTTTCATCTTCCAGGTGTGCCTCACCGATAGCTATCTTGCGGGCTGCCCGCTCGGTAATGAAGGAGCTTACCACACAAGTCACCAATATAAGCAACACCGTACCGTTCAGGACATCGTCATTCAGCAACCGTTCGCCATTGGGCAAGATGATATTGTATCCCACCAGTACCGCCGCCAACGTTGCTGCCGCCTGCGCATTGCTCAATCCATACATCAGTTTACGTTCGATGGTTGCCATCTTATATATCTTCTGTGTCAGCCAGCAGGCAATCCACTTACCCGTCAACGCAACCGCAATCATCACCCCAGCAACCTTCAACGCGTTGCCGTGACCGAAAATCACATTTACGTCAATCAACATCCCTACACCTATCAGGAAATAGGGAATAAAAAGCGCATTGCCCACAAACTCCAGGTGGTTCATCAACGGAGACACGTGCGGAATGAGCCGGTTCAGCACCAAGCCCGCCAGGAAAGCGCCGAGAATGCCTTCCATGCCTACAAGTTCCATCAATCCCGCTCCCAAGAACACCATAGCGAGCACAAAAATAAACTGCATCACATTATCGTCGTAGCGACGGAAGAACCAACGCCCGATACGCGGGAAGAAGTACATAATCAGCCCGCCCAGGAGAATCACCTTAACAACCAGCCATATCCCGAACAGTCCGCCGGACTCGCCCTTGAACATACCGCCCACTACCGCCAGCACAAGTAGGGTCAACGTGTCCGTCACCGCCGTTCCTCCTACCGCAATGCTCACACTGCGATGCCGGGATACGCCATAGCGGATAACAATCGGATATGCCACCAACGTATGCGAAGCGTACATACTCGCCAACAAAACAGAAGTGATCAAACTATATTTCAGATAAGCCGTATTCACCACAAGACCGATTATTATCGGAACAACAAACGCCAGCAATCCCAGCACAACCGCCTTTCCCCTGTTCTTCTTGAAGTCCGCCATATTCATTTCCAGACCTGCCAGGAACATGATATAGAACAAGCCAACCTTGCCGAACAGCTCGAAACTGCTATCCCGCGTCAGGATATTGAACCCATGCTCACCAATCACCAGTCCCGCCAATATCATACCGATGATATGCGGAATATGGAGCTTATTCAACAGAATGGGAGTGAACAATATAATGAGCAATACAAGGAGAAATATCCACGTAGGGTCAGTGATAGGGAAATTCAGGCTGAAGTCGAAAAAGTTCATAGGCTTCATTTATTGAGATTCGTGATGCAAAATAACAAAAAACTTTTCATTCTATAGGTTGTTGTACAGCAATTTGTTATAAATTTGCAGCCAATTCTATCTTTTTTCGGGTGGAAGATTAATTTTATCAACTTATTAAAATAAAAAAGAAAATGAAAGTAGCTATTGTTGGAGCAAGCGGAGCCGTGGGACAGGAGTTCCTGCGTGTGCTCGATGAAAGGAATTTCCCGTTGGATGAGTTAGTATTGTTCGGTTCTAAACGCAGTGCAGGAACTAAATGTACATTCCGCGGTAAACAGATCGAGATAAAACTCTTGCAACACAACGATGACTTTAAAGGGATCGATATCGCTTTCACTTCCGCAGGCGCCGGTACCTCTAAAGAGTATGCTGAAACCATCACTAAATATGGCGCCGTGATGATTGACAATTCCAGCGCTTTCCGCATGGACAATGACGTACCCCTGGTAGTGCCCGAAGTCAATGCCGCTGACGCCAAAGACCGTCCGCGTGGCATCATCGCCAACCCTAACTGTACTACTATCCAGATGGTAGTAGCGCTGAAAGCCATCGAACAGCTTTCTCACATAAAGACCGTCCACGTTTCTACATACCAGGCCGCCAGTGGTGCAGGCGCTGCCGCAATGGACGAGTTGTACACGCAATACCGCCAAGTACTGGCAGGAGAACCTGTAACTGTAGAGAAGTTTGCTTATCAGTTGGCATTCAACCTCATACCTCAGGTTGACGTGTTTACTGAAAACGGATATACCAAAGAAGAAATGAAGATGTTCCACGAAACGCGCAAGATTATGCATTCTGATATAAAAGTCAGCGCCACTTGCGTACGTGTTCCCGCCCTTCGTTCTCATTCGGAAAGTATATGGATAGAGACAGAACGTCCAGTCTCGGTAGAAGAAGCGCGTGAAGCATTCGCAAAAGGCGAAGGCTTGGTGTTGCAGGACAATCCGGCAGAAAAGGAATATCCGATGCCGTTGTTCCTTGCAGGCAAAGACCCCGTTTACGTAGGGCGTATCCGCAAGGATTTGACTAATGAGAACGGTTTGACTTTCTGGGTTGTGGGCGACCAGATTAAGAAAGGCGCCGCACTGAATGCAGTACAGATTGCCGAATATCTGGTGAAAGAGAATGCGGTGTAACTGATACTCTGATTCCGAAATCAATATAAAGGCTGCCTTTTAATGAAGGCAGCCTTTATTGTATTATCAAAAATCTCTCAACCGGTTTTATTCCCAACCTCTGTTTTGAGTCAGTTGCGGATTCAATATTATCTGTCCGCTCGGTATCGGATACCAATAATATCTTTTATCAAACGTACGCCTGCCATCGCGAGATACATCTAAATAATTACCTTTGAGTTTCACCGCTTCATTAGACGCAATATCCGGGTCAGCGGAAACATTGGCGCCCAATATTATATTCGGGTTGGTGGTTGTGTCTAATTTATCCAACTGATGCCAGCGAATCAGATCCCAGTAGCGTGCCCAGTTGTCAAACATCAGCTCGCAACGACGTTCGCGACGGATTTCCCAAAGTAACGAACTCACTCCGTGATTGTTTGCCGGATCGTTAAATCCTACATTCAGGCTCAGATGCGGCAAACCCGCACGATCTTTCAGCAGATTGATTGTTTTGTCCAAATCAGCTTGCGTAATGGCCTCTCCACCTGCATCAGCCAATTCGGCAGCAGCCTCGGCATATTGCAGATAGACAGTTGCCAACCAAAACAAGGGAGCACAAGTATAATTTGAACCTGTCTGATTACGGAAATTAGTAGGAATAGTTTCATTATCATATTTACATACGCCATATCCGGAGGTAGATGTCATTGCCATACCCACATTGAAACGCGTAAAGGTACGTCCGCTATAAAACACTGCCGAGTCAATGGTTTGCGCCAATCTCTTGTCGCGTACTGCAAGTAAGTGAGTTATGGAGAATACCGGTCCGGTAGGTTTCTCAATCATCTTGGGCAAATCGCTCTTGTCGCAGGAGGTCAATGCCAATGGTTTACCGTCCGTGAACAAGTAAGAATCGAATGCATCTTTCGACATACCGCTGATGGGTGTCGAAGCAGACGTATAAGCAACCAACGAATGTGTCAATATAGACTGCTTATACGCTTTGAAGAAAATGATTTCAGAATTTGCTGACAAACTGACAGAGTTATACTGGGTTTGATAAGAATCTTTATTCAAACTATATTTGGGTATCAGGTAGGCCGCAGCATCCTTTGCCTCCTTCAGATATTTCTTTGTTCCTTCCATGTCCGGTGCAGTTTGGTAATCTTCGGCCTTACGGTATTTGCGGTATGTACCTTCAAACAAACATATCTCCGTCTTCATGGCGTAAGCCATATTACGACTCCAAGTAATTTTAGACGAAACATCATCTATATGAGCACAAGCAAAATTAAGGTCTTCCAATACGTGATCCATCACTTCATCCCGATTGTTACGAGGACCATACAGTACAGCCTCATCAGTGATATCCAACGATTTGTCTGTATACGGAACATCTCCGAACATACGCACCAGTCGATAATAATATTGTGCCCGCATCATTCGTGCTACGCCAATCCAATGATTTTTTCGGGCTTCGGGAATAGACATTTCCGCCACTTCTTCAATCATAATGTTGGCACGCCGAATATTCGTATAAGGGCTGCTCCAATTTCCTGAACTGGCAGGTATAGCCGTAGATGCCCAGTTCACAAAAGAATTGGCTGTCTGGTCATCAGAAAGTGTTCTGAAATAAAAATCATCATTATAGCCCGAGAAGCTATCATAGAAAGAATTGGCATAACCGGACACATTACCTTCACCTGTCCAGAAGTTGGAGTTGGAGAAAGTATCCAATGGCCCCTTATCTAAAATACTATCGCAACCGGTAAACACCAATAGCAACAACAAACATACTATATTTATCTTTTTCATACTCTATTTTCTAAATGATTAGTTACTGAAGTTAGAAAGTCACCTGTACACCAAAGGATATCGTGCGACTCATTGGCTCCGCCGTACCCCACTTACCATTGGTCAAAGAACCGGAATCCGACTCATTGATTTCCGGGTCAACCGGAGCGTTACTCTTATTTATCAACTCGCAAATATTGTTTGCACTGAAATAGAAACGTACCTTATCCAAATAAGCTTGGCGGGTGATTACTTTCGGAAGCGTATAACCTACGGTCAGGTTCTTGAAACGCAAATAAGCCATATTCACCAGAAACTTGCTTTGGGGATAGAAGTTATGGTTACCGCCCTCAATAATAGAACTTGAGATAGTGCCCTGACCTGTATTGCCGGAAAATAATCTCGGGTAGTAAGCATCTGTGTTTTCTTCAGTCCAATAATCAGTCTGGTTGGCGTAGAGAGCATCCACACCACGCATCATCGGCATCACGAAATAACTGGTAGTCCACACGGCACGCTTGCCCACGCCCTGGAAGAACATATCAAGATCAAATCCTCTCCATTCGCCACCCAAGCGGAAACTGTACTGATAGCGCGGAGTCGTATTACCGATAACCTTTAAGTCACCATGGTTTTCAGGGGTACCGTCTCCGGCGTCAATTTGTCCATCACCATTCAAATCCTTGAACTTAATGTCACCCGGACCAAACAAGAAAGAACCTTGTTGTAGCTTATGTTGATAAGCGCCGTTTTTCAATTTGTATGCTACGATAGAACCTTCTGTTCCGTTCGGTACCACTTTGCCGTCTTTGACCGATACTTCAAGAAACTTACCATCTGCACCGTATTCAAAATCCTCTTTCTGATACAAACGTTCTGTTTCAAAACCCCAAATATCGCCATATTTCTTACCACTGAAGTTTGTATTCAAAAAGCGGGTATCGTTATCCCACTTAGTTACCGTGGTACTGAAGTCGCCAATGTTGAAGTTAGCATACACATTCAGGTCGTTGAATGAATGACGATAGTCAATGCTTAACTCCCAACCGCGGGTTCTCAACGTACCGGCATTAATCCTCGGTGCGCCGGCACCCAACACTTCCGGCATCGTTTGCCCCGGAGCCAACATGTCTTTCGTGGTACGTTGGTACCAATCGAAACTGACACCCAAGTCATTATTCAGGAAGCCAAAATCTCCACCAATGTCCAATGTTTGGATACGCTCCCATTTCAGTGTAGAAGACACCAAAGAAGGTATACCGTAAGACACGAACTTGTTGCCACTGGCATCCAGCCAGTTAGCATTTCCGCTGGCTAATGTGGAGATGTACATATTGTTACCAACAGCCTGATTTCCTATTTCACCATAAGAAGCACGCAACTTGGCATTGTTTACCACTTGCTTGACAGATTCGAAATAAGCTTCTTCACTGAGCCGATAACCAAAAGAACCTGAAGGGAAGAACGCCCAGCGGTCAGCCTCCGGAAATTTGGAAGAACCATCGTAACGACCATTTAACTCCAGCAGCCAAATTCCGTTATAATCATAGTTAATACGCCCGAAATAACCGCATGCACCCCACTCGCTGTGTGAACCATTCACTGTTTGTTCACCGATAGCCAAGGGGAACTCCGGCAAATTTTCATCCAACAAATAATTTCGTCGCGACCAGGACATTTCCTTCTCGCCTTCTTCAGCATTACCACCAAGCATGATGTTGAAGTTGTGCTTCTTGGCAAGGTTAAACTCATAGTTGGCGTAGATATTCAGCGCATAAGACTTGTCACGTTCGGAATCTCTACGTACATAAGACGATGAAGGCAAAACAATTTGTTTCACGGCGCGTACGTCGCCCCCCCATGAGTCATAAGAGGTAAAAGAATTGTAGTTGGCACGCCTGATACCGTTCATCACATTAAATGTATAGTCGGCATTTAAAATCAATCCTTTCACTATTTTAGCTCTCAGGAAACCGCCCAAACGTGTGTACGTATTGTTGTATATATTTTCACCCGCTTGCTTCCGATAAGCAATGTCGTTACGGAAATCACTACCTTCATAAGTACCATAAGGTCCGAAAAAGCTACCCCAACGCCACAAATATTCAAAAGTATTACGTTGCGTTGCCGGCGTATCGAAAGTCTTGTCATTGTAGCTGAAACGTCCGCCAATTTGCAGCCAATCGGTTACGTCGGAAGTAACATTCATGTTCACAGTCCATTTGTCTAACTTATCCGGATTAATGGCCATAACACCTTCATTATGATTATATCCTAAAGACATATAATAAGAAGTTTTCCCGCTGGTACCTTGAATAGATACATTGTGGCTTTGCGATGGTTTCCACTTACGATACATGATGCCTACCACATCCCAGTCCGCATAATACGAACCAACGCCGGTATTGGGGTCTATATCAAAGTCGTCACCCAATACCATTTCCCGGTATCCAGTCTTTCCTCCGTGTTTCTGCTGCCAAGCTTCTGTTTTCGGCAGCATGCTTATCAAATTCATTCCAAACAACTGAGGAGAAGCATTCATACGCTCACTCACGGCTATCATACCCTTGATCTGTGTCGGCACATCAGGATAATCGGGAAGAACCGTCGGAGTTTCCCATGCAAAATTGTTTGTATAGTTAATGGTTATCTTATCTGTTTTCTTAGCGGCTTTCGTTGTAATGAGCAATACGCCGAAAGCGGCACGCGTACCATAAATAGAGGTAGAAGCAGCATCCTTCAACACTGAGATATTTTCAATATCCTGCGTATTCAGGTAAGAGATATCGTCCATAGGAACACCATCCACAACAATCAAAGGATTACTCGTAGCACCGTTGCTCAATGTACCTGTACCGCGAATGGTAATGGAAGGGGCTTTATTGATAGCACCCGATGAGTTGATAATGGAAAGTCCCGGTACAACACCCTGCAAGGCCTTGGTCACGTCCGACTGCGGACGAGCCTCCAATGATTTGCTAACATCCACGGTAGTCACCGCTCCCGTCAGATTGGCTTTCTTCTGAGTACTGTAACCTACAACTACCACTTCATCCAATAGTTCGGTGTCTTCAAGCAATACAATCTTCATACTCCCTGCAGCTTTCACATCCTGCGGCCGGTATCCTATAAAAGTTACTCTCAGTGTAGCACCTTGCCTAACTGATAAAGAGAAATTTCCGTCAACATTCGTAACCACTCCATTTGTAGTACCCTTTTCTACTACACTGGCACCGATAACCGGTTCACCATTAGAGTCTACAACCAAGCCTGTAACAGACACGGACTGTAATTGTTCTGTTACACCATAAGAATTGTTCTCTGTATTTTGGGTAGCCATCACGCTACCGTTGTTCAAGAACAATGCACCGATAGCTACTACCATGAGGAATTTGCGATATGTTGTTCCTCGTTTTTTACGATCTTTATTCATAAATGATTGATTAATTTGTTACTAACTAAAATAATAATTTAAAAAACTTAGGGTAAGGAATAATAATTCAAGAATAGCTTAATGCTATTTCTCCTATCAAACAGTTTTCTTTTACATTGGCCTTTCTTTACTTTTATTGGTTTAACTTATTTTTATCTCTCTCGTTCTTTCTATCAATTCCCCAGCTAAAAATAAAATGTTCTATCGTATTAATTTAGCTGACTGTTTTTAAAAGATAAACTCATTGTCAACAAAGGTAAAAAGCGCTATTTCTTCGTTTCGTCGAAGCAAAGATATACCCCCATTTGATATCAAGAACAATAATTTGCATTTATTTAATCAAATCCCTGCATTTTTGCTTAAAGTCTTTATGTGATTTTACATCCATATTTCAGATACTGAATTTAAGGTGCATCAACAGGTAGAATTCTATCAAACCTAACCCAACTTTCACTCTCAGAATTATTTTTCATAAAAATCGCAGCGTAACTTTGAAGGTAATACCTCAGCCCTCAAAGTAGTCAGTCAACTACTAAGTAGTAGTTGGTCAGTTACTTAGTAGTAGTTCATACACTACTACTAAGTAGTTTCAAATAGCATTTGAATCAGCTTAAAAGAGACCATCAAGACCAATTTCCATCTGCTCCTTTTATCATATAATCGTGCGCAAACGGCATATATGCGATGTAAGTACCACATATATCCCGTACAAAAGACATACTCACCGGTAGGAATAAGCCATTAAAGCCCCCTTCAGAAGAAGCTTCCGTATTTCCAACCGTTCCTATCTTCGGGCGGAAATATCGCATTCTAAAGCATACAGAAAATAGAAAAGTCAAGCAAATAATGACGATTTTCATCATCCCGCACTGTACATCTGCTGATTTTAGCGATATGAAAGATACAAAACAAGAACGTGTATCATAAGTAGAAAAGACAAGCAAACGCCCCTGTTGTTGTGCATTTATATTACAACAGGGGCGTTTTATAGAAGCGGGGATTTTGACGCATCCCCTTTGTTTAGTTTGTCCGGTTCAAGCTCAATAGTCTAACCGAAGAAAAGCGCCGGTTTTATTAAACTCCAGTTCGATATAGTTATTCAAGTCTATTTCATAACCGAAATGCTCTTTATTGATTTCACTGATAAATTGGTTCGGATAGTGTTCTGCTACGTAGGCAGAGATAGCTTCAGGAATCAAGGCTATGATACTTGCCGGCATTTCCTGTCCTCTACAGTCCACATCATCCCAATCTCCGGATTTGGTAAAATCAATACTGACCCCATTTGCCAGATAAACATCATAACTGTCCCTGTCTTTCTCAATACGTGTTGCTTCCTGGGCGGGGAAGTGTGTTTGTATGAATGTTTGGGCAGTAGTCGGCAACTTGTCTATTGATACAAGTTTCTCTTCATCGCAAGCGACGAAGGCAATAGATACGATAAGTAAACAAAGTGTGAATACCAAATTTTTCATGTTCTTTCTGTTTTTTAGTAATTATAAACTCTATAAATCTCAACTCATAGTAGACTAACACGATATTAAGCAGGCCTGTGTTACACTGAAAATAAGAACAATGTTCTTACTTGCATATATTCTAAATGAATTTATAACGCAAAACTATGGCGCAATTCTGAAAAGATTTGGGAATAGACAGAAATAATGAGGGGAAGTTGATGTGGAGTTGATATTAAGAAGGTGGTTTAGGGTTCAGGCGTGAAGTTAGCGCTGAAGATGTGTTTGCTGTTATAGTAGCGGGCCGGATAAAAGGCTGATGGACAAAATAAAAAAGAAGCTGTGTCATAAGTAAAGTACACTATCAGAAAAGATATTCTTCATCCGCAGATTACGCGGATAACACAGATTAGGTATTAAATAAATCCGTGTAATCCGTGCAATCCGCGGATGAAAGATAGTAAACTTAAACTTTTGACACAGCCTCTTTATTACTCTTTATCTAACCTATTCCCACCCGGGGTTTTGAGTAAGAGTGTACCCATTATCCTTATACATGGTAATCTGGGTAGCAGGAATACTGCGCAAATAGTAACGTTCGGAATCTAACTCGCCTTTTTTGAACACACGAACATTCTTTTGATTGAGGTGCCAAATATAACCTTCTTCCGGTTCCGGATTTGTAGGATCGGCAGGGTTAAACAAATGCACACCCGTCTCACCTGTTATAAGACCCGGATAGTCCGAAAGCTTCACGTAAGCTCCAAGGAATGTCTTGTCCGGATTGCCGTTCTCATCTTCCGAATTAAGATACTCATACTTAGCCCAACGACGGAGATCTTCACCACGGCGGCCTTCCATTAGCAGCTCCACACGGCGTTCACGACGGATTTCCCAAAGTACGGCATCTACAGTGTTGTCGCGCGCGGGATCGTTAATAACCGTTCCGCCAACGCTAATATTGTTACCGCTAAGAGTCATTGCCGGCATAGTACGTTCCACCTGCGGATTCTCACCCCATTTAAGCAACTTACGCCCACGAATCAGGTTAATGGATCTATCCAAATCAGCTTGAGTAAATGCATTGCCGCCAACTTTACTGATCTCATAACGAGCTTCCGCATAGTTCAACAGGACTTCTGCAAAACGGATAGTTGGAGCATCGGCAGGGCTCTGGTTATTTCTTGTAAAAGGTGAACCATCGGCAAGCCATTGCTCATTAAGGAACTTCTTCGGGGGATAACCCGTGGGAGATAATCCTATCGTACTCAGACCTCCATAAAGAATGCGCAAACTATCTACAATTGTCACATACAACCTTGGGTCACGGTTCTTAAAAGAATTCTTAATACTTGGGTCATCTGCTCCCTCGTAAAGAGGTGACTGTCCGATGGGCAAACCGTCACTGCACAAGAAACTTTCTATCACGTTTTCGGTTACTCCACCCTGTTCCTGGGTAAAATCCGCATTGTATGACATCAGGGCATTACCTTGCAATCCGGTAGTATATTCGCGATAAAAGATAACTTCTCTATTTCCCGCCAAGTCATCAGACGCAAAGATAGCATTATAGTCATTCCCGATTGCAAAAGGACCTGCCATCACCACTTCGGCGCCATCAATAGCCCCCTGGAAAAGCGCTTTCAGATCAGCCTCCGCCACATCATCTGAATTCGGGCCAACAGTGGTTCCATGATACTTCAACCATGTAGCGTGATACAGCATGTCGCGAGACATATAGGCACCCACCACATATTTGTTTACCTGACGTTTGGTATCATCGGTACGTACATTTGCCAATGCATACTGATAATCTTCCAAAATCTTCTGAGCAACAAATAAATAAGGATCACGATCCTTATAGAGAGTAGGTGAATCAGCCGGATCAGTTACGCTGTCAATATAAGGCACACCGCCATATATTTTAGTCATGGCACTATATGTCATGGCACGGAAATAGCGTGCAATACCTGTCCAATGTGCTTTTGCCTCGTCCGAAATGTTCATCCCGGGAATCTTTTCAAGCATCACGTTTGCCTTATATACTATAGAATAACCGGTTGTGTTTGACCACCACGGAGATGTTGTCGCATTGATACCTGCAGTAGGTGATAGAGGAAAATTGCGGGTACCACCGGACAGAGTCAAGAAATCGTCTGTAAAGTCATCACCGGAAAAATATCCGCCAAAAATTGTATAATCAATACCATATCCCGTATAATAAGTGGAATAGAAATCTTGTGCATACGTACGCAAAGAAGTTTCATTCACCCAAAACGTATCATTGGTCTGTTTGTTCTGCGGGTCTCTGTTAAGAAAGTCATCGCAACTATAGAGCGATGCTGCCGAAAGGGCGCAGACAATATATAATAGATGTATCTTTTTCATATTCTTTTCTGTTTATTAGAATTATAAACTAAGCTGTAAACCGAATGAAATGCTCTTCTGGTACGGATAGCTTCGTCCGTAATTACGCGCATCAGAAGATGTTCCTACAACGCGGATACCGATTTCAGGGTCAATATCCGGTTTCATACCATCAAACGTAAACAGGTTTTCGCCGGTGAAGTAGATGCGTAAATTCTGGATCTTCACTTTGTTCAACAAAGATTTCGGTAAAGAATAACCAACTGTCAATGTCTTGCAACGCAAGTAAGCCATGTTCAGCATATAGCGGTCGTTAATCTGGAAGTTACCTGTATTTGCCTGGCCGTAAACCATGGGACGCGGATAGAAAGCATCCGGATTTTCGGGAGTCCAATAATCTTCTGCACCTTTGTAGTAAGGTTCACCGCTGGTAAAGCCCGGTAATACCTGGTTACCCGATGCCCACGTATCTCTCTTGAGTACGCCCTGGAAGAAAATGTTGAAATCAAAGCCTTTATAAGCGGCATCCAGATTAAAGCCTACCTGATAGCGCGGTAAATTATTGCCGATAATGCTCAAGTCTCCGGGATTTTCAGTATTTGGTCCCTTCGTGATCTTTCCGTCTGTGTTTCCATCCTTGTCGGGCAGGTCTTTATAAAGTACATCACCCGGTGCAAAACGGTAATTACTCGGAAATACCTGAGACTGGTCGGGCAACCCTGCTTTCAAAGAACCGTCAGTGTTAAAGTCGGCTTCAGTAAGAAAACGATCGAATTGAAGTCCCCAGATATCTCCCAATACCATGCCTTCCTTAAAATAAGTTGAACTATACCAACTTGCTCCGCCTGAACCATAAACCGGCATTTGGGTGCTATACGACCATTCCGTAACTTTCGTCTTATAGTCCGAAACAGATGCGCCTACACCGATATGCAGTCCATTCTTGAATTCGTGACGGTAATCAATAGCCAATTCCCAACCCGGAGTTGAGATAGTTCCCATATTTTTCATTGGAGATGTAGCACCCAATGTATTAGGTACAGTAGCTGCAACAAGAATATCGCTGGTCTTGCGGTTATACCAGTCGAAAGTTATGCCGAGGGCATCATCAAACAAGCGTGCGTCGAATCCGACGTCAATCGTGGAAACCTTTTCCCAATGCAGTTCGGATGATACGATTGTAGGCTTACCGGCTGACTGTACTTTCTTTCCATCAATAATCCAGCTATCTACTGCGGTACTAAGGGTAGATATGAAACGATCCTGACCTACATCCTGGTTACCGATAGAACCATAAGATCCTCTCAGTTTCAATGTGCTGAGATAAGGCTTCAATGCCTGCATAAAAGGTTCTTCCGTAATGCGATAACCGGCGGACATGGACGGGAAGAAAGCAAAACGTTGTCCGGAAGGGAATCGTGAAGAACCGTCATAACGTCCGTTGACTTCAAACAGATAACGATCCTTGTATGAATAATTAATACGTCCAAAGAAACCTGCTACTGCCCACCATGTGTGGTCGCCACTTGTAGTCTGGTCGCCTGTGGCAAGGTTCAGTTCCGGTTTGTCCGTTGTCAACAGCCCCATGCGTTGCCCCCAGAAGTACTTATACTCACTTTTCTCAATATTAGAACCTGCCATTACTTTAAAGTCATGGTCAGCCAGACGTTTGCTGTAAGTCGCTACAAAGTTACCCGTCAAAGCCTCAGTGCGCCCAAATTCTTCCCGCGTATAATCATAAGTTGCAGCTATGTATGGGCGATAAGATGCTTTTAATGCATCAAGCGAAGAGTAAGCTGTGAAAATATCGTATCCTTCAACCAGTGGTGGTGCTCCGTTCCTGTGCAGGCGTGTTTCAATCGTACTATATGTTCCGTCAAAGTCAAGAGTCAGGCCTTCAAACGGTTTAATGGTAATACCACCGGACAAGCGAACATATTCACGTTCTCTTGTTATCATGGGAGCTGCAGCTAATTCAGTCAATGCACCGCGGAAGTTCTTTCCATCCATCGTGCCGTACGGGTAAACCGGCTGCCAACGATAGAGATAGTACATGTGATCATATATATCCGAATTGTAATTGAATGGCTTATCAATATCAGCACGAGTGTACATCAATCCGGCACGGATAGAAACATATTTATTCAATTCCGAATTTACAGAGAAATTCCCATTGTAGCGTGTATACTGGTCGGGATTGACTTTAGTCAGACCTTCCTGATTAATATAACCCAATGAAATATTAAAATTCGTTTTCCCATTACCGCCATTGATAGATAATTTATGGGTCTGCTGCGGCATCCAGTCTTTCACATACATATCATACCAGTCCCATGTACGATACATGTGCATACCGGTTCCGTCCCAGTCAAAGTCACGGCCTTCTACAATCTCCGATCCGAATTGGTCGCCGAAGCCATACTTATCCCAATATTCTTTCATCTTAGCTACGCCGGCCTCGTCGATAATAAGGTTTCCGATTACGCTATAGCTATTAGCGGGAGTAACACCGTTCTGTACACCTTTCAGGTTGATATCAGCTTGTTGCCAGCCCGGAAGCTGAGTTGGTCTTACGGTTGGTGTACGCCAAGCAAAGTTATTAGAGTATTTTATAGACAAACGTTCTGCTTTGGTCTTCGCCCTCGTTGTAATCAGGATTACGCCAAAAGCGCCGCGAGCACCATAAATGGAAGCCGAAGAAGCATCCTTCAATACGGAGATGGATTCGATATCATCGGGGTTTACCAATGAAATATCCGTGATTTCCACGTTGTCCACCAGAATCAACGGATTGGCGTCACCATTGGGAGATCCCACACTACCACGGATTTTGATTATCGGCGCATCACCAAGTTCACCGGAATTCGTGGATACTATCAATCCCGGTACCGCTCCCTGCAAAGCGCGACCAATATCCGAGATAGGACGGCTTTCTACTGTTTTGTTCACATCAACGGAAGCGATAGCACCGGTCAGGTTCACCTTCTTCTGTTGACCGTAACCTACTACTACTACTTCGTCCAGTATTTCTGCGTCTTCTTTCAGAATCACCCGCAACGTTGGGGCTGCTTTCAGGTCCTGAGTGATATAACCAACAAAAGATACTTGTATAGTAGCTCCCTGTTTTACATTTATTCTAACATTTCCGTCTAAATTCGTGATACCGCCATTAGTGGTGCCCTTTTCTACGACATTTGCACCAATAATCGGTTCACCTTTTGTATCCACTACTGTTACCGTTACAGAAGTAGTTTGCATCTGCTCTGATATTCCGTTCGAATCGTCAGATACAATTTGGGTAGCTTTTACGGTACCACTGCTCAAGCACAGTAAACCTATCGCTACCACAGTGAGGAACTTGCCATGCGCTAATCCTCGTTTTTTGTGATCTTCATTCATAAATGATTGATGAGTTTGTTGTTAATTAAATCGTCTTCTCGAAAATTAGGGTAAGGAATCGTAAGTCGGAAATAGCCTGAGACTATTTCTTCTGTCAGATCAGTTTCTTCTCCATAGGCATTTTTATATTATTAGGTTTAACTTATATGTTTTTCTCTCTTATTCTGTTCATAAGTACCAAGTACCAAGTGGACTTAGTGCTACCATATTATTAGCTGCAAATAGAGCTAATAAACAGTTAATCTTGTAGATTGTCTTAAGAGACAAACTCGTTATTGACAAAGGCAATCGAACACATTTGGTCGTTTCGTCTTAGCAAAGATATATTAATATTTTATATCAAGAACAATTATTTGTTTTTATTAGTAATTATATCTATTAATTCACATAAACAAGTAGTTATAACCTATTTTATATAATTCATATACAAATATTAAGGCTCTTCTATATTTAAGAAATGGAATTCTATCAAACCATTCATAGGAGTTTCTTCAATAACATCTAACTCAATATCAAATTCGTGAGCAATCTCCCGCAGAATAGCGGCATAGCTATAAGCCAATGAACCTACAAAACGAATGGGATAATTCTTATAATCATATTGGCACACATTTCTTGTGAAAAAGCTACGCAAATTGCTTGTAATCAAGTCATAAACATAATCATCATTCATATAATCCGCCAGAAAATACGAAATGGTAGAAAGAAAACGGTTAGGGAAAGGCCGGTTATATACTGATTCCATAACTTCGTTAGGGCTGATACGAAATTTTTCAAAGAAGTCATTCATAACTTCTTTAGGGGCTAAACCTTTTAATACATCAGAAAGAAAGCGCTTTCCCAGTACGGCGCCACTACCTTCGTCTCCCAATATATAGCCGCCGGCCCTCACGTTCTTCACAATAATCTTACCGTCATAAAAACAAGAATTCGAACCGGTACCCAGGATACAAGCAATCCCGGCTTCACATTGGAACAAACCACGAGCTGCTGCAAGCAAATCACTCTCCACCTGTATAGGAGTCTTGAATTGTGCTACTAATGAAGCACCCAAAACATTTTTCTTTTCATACGAGGAGCATCCTGCACCATAATAATAGACTTGTTCCAATTTTCTTTTGAAAAAAGTTTCAGGTAATCCCAGGCGTACACTACGGCTAATCTCCCTTCTTGTTTGAAAGAAAGGATTAAGTCCTTCGGTAAAAACACGCTGTATCAGATGATTGTCCTCAACCAAAGCCCACTCAGTCCTTGTAGAACCACTTTCCGCAATCAATTTCATACGCAGTCATATTTAGAATCGGATACAAATATATAGTTTTATTCAATATACCATTATAAAAAACTGCAAAACTTCATTTCCCGACTTCACATCCGGTTATTTGCATTGTTATTCAAGCCTCGCTTCGGGTCTATTTATCGTGCTGAGTACGGTCGAAGCATAATCATGGGGATTCGTCACTTTAGGTGCACCTAATTCGTCTGAATACCTTTGTTGTCTATAGCCTGCATTATTCATACTGTAGTTAAAGGAGTTATCACTTCGTTAGGA
>NZ_DBDF01000238.1 GCF_002293435.1 Bacteroides sp. UBA939
ATAAGGGTACCTTTATACGGAGCGGGTACGGAGTTGGTAATGCTTTGACACGGCCCTGGTACGGAGATAACTCCATTAACTCCTGATTCGCATTAATAACTGAGTCTACTTCAAAAAGTCTTTTTGTTAGAAATTAACGTCCTATTGACACTTCTGAAAGGGGGTGAAAGCACTAAAATGTACTTTTTGAAGTGAACTCATAACTAAATTTGAAGAAAGCGCAAAGCTAACAAGAACAAAGAAAAAGGAAAAGACCGTACTATGCCGAATGCTTACATTGAATCACAGATGTTTAAACACCTGTGACTTAATACGATAGATAGATTAGGAAACAAATATTCGTCCGGTCAACAGAAGTCCGGGGCAATGCGAGGTGTGAAAGCGGTGAACCCTTGAAAAGGGCGCTTTTTACAGAGTGCTTTCACCCGTTATATGCCATGAATAAGGAGGATACATGGGGTATGTGAAGGTTGTGAACCTCGAAAATAATCCCATTAGTATGAGGTGGAAGAGTTCGGCGAAACTCCAGCCGTGTTTGCTGCGAAGTACAGGAAGAAGGAGTAGCGTATCAGCCGGATTTTAAACAGGCTTTTTATTCTCTTACATCTGCCCCCCACATCAATTTGTTGCGGAGCGTGTCGAAGAAGACGTGATTGAAGCGTTTGATTACTTTAATGCTATAATCGGCACGTGAAATTTTCAGCCGGGTGGTTTCTTTGCATGATTCGCTGCGTCCGTCGATAGCGACCAGGAAATTATGACTGCGGCTTTCTACATCAAGTGTAATTTCCCAATCATCGCAAATAACGATGGGACGCACATTGAGACTGTGCGGCGCTACAGGAGTAATGGCTATGGTTTTGCTATGCGGCACAATGACGGGGCCACCCACGCTGAGAGAGTAGGCCGTGGAACCGGTAGGAGTGGATATGACCAAACCGTCAGCCTGATAGGTGGTGAGATGGGCGCCGTTAATGGCGGTATGGATGCTGATCATGGAAGAACTGTCGCGCTTCAGGATTGCAATTTCATTGAGTGCATAAGGGGATTTCATTAAGTTCCCGTCGTCGCAGTTCAATTGCAGGACGCTGCGTTCTTCCACCTTATAATGATTATTATAAATTTCATCGAAAGTCTCTTCCATTTCTTCCGGAGAGATGTCTGCCAGGAAGCCCAGACGCCCCGTATTGATACCCAAAATGGGAATATTCTTTTTGCCTACCCGGCTCGCCGCTCTCAGAAATGTACCGTCACCGCCGATGCAGATAACCATGTCGGCGGTAAAATCGTCTCCGTCAAATAATTCGGCGGAAGAGATACTTAGATGCAAATCAGAAACCAGGAAATTATAGAATTCCCTGCAAATGCAAAGCTGGGCGTTGTGTTGTTCCAGTAAATGGAATAAGGTTTCAGCATGCTTTGATTTTTTAGCTTGATAAGTATTTCCAAATATGGCAAATTTCATTGTCCGTACTTTCTTAATGAAATGCAAATATGGCATTTTTTTCTCAGAACGATACCAATGTATCGCTATTATTTGTACTTTTGTCCCAAAGTATAACTACAATTATGACTAAATTAAGCGTAAATATAAATAAGATTGCAACACTGCGTAATGCTCGCGGAGGTGATGTACCCAATGTTGTGAAAGTGGCGCTGGATTGTGAAAGCTTTGGGGCGGATGGTATTACGGTACATCCTCGCCCGGATGAAAGGCACATTCGCCGGAGTGATGTGTACGGACTTCGTCCGTTGCTCCGTACGGAATTTAACATAGAGGGGTATCCTGCTCCTGAATTTATAGACCTGGTATTGAAAGTAAAGCCTCACCAGGTTACGTTAGTGCCCGATAGTCCTGAACAACTGACTTCCAATTCCGGCTGGGATACCAAAAAGAACCTGGAATTTCTGACTGAGGTGCTGGAGGCATTTAAGAATGCGGGTGTCCGTACCTCTGTGTTTGTTTCTGCCGATGCGGAAATGATAGAGTATGCCGCCAAAGCGGGAACCGACCGTGTGGAACTTTATACCGAACCGTATGCGACAGCTTATCCGCAGAATAAAGAAGCGGCCGTAGCTCCTTTTGTAGAGGCTGCCAAGGTGGCGCGCTGTTTGGGGCTGGGATTGAACGCCGGGCATGATTTGAGTTTGGTGAATTTGAATTATTTATATCAAAACATTCCGTGGATGGATGAAGTCTCCATAGGGCATTCATTGGTAGCCGATGCTTTGTATCTGGGATTGGAACGGACTATCCGGGAATATAAAAACTGTCTTCGTTGATGAATATGATGTTGTTACTGGCCCAAGTGGCTCCGGCGCTGACCGATTCTATTGCAGGTGCCAATCCGGTATTGACCCAGGTAGTTGCTCCCGAGGAAATGAACTTGTGGAGTATGACTATCAAGGGCGGCTGGATTATGATTGTTCTTGGACTGTTGTCCATTCTTTGTTTCTACATTCTGTTTGAACGTATCTATGTCATCCGGAAGGCGGGAAAAGAAGACCCGATGTTTATGGATAGGATAAAAGACTATATCCTGGATGGAGAGATAAAGGCTGCGGTTGCTTATTGCCGCAGTGCGAATACTCCGTCGGCGCGGATGATTGAGAAGGGTATCAGTCGGTTAGGGCGTCCGGTAAACGATGTGCAGGTTGCGATTGAAAATGTAGGAAACATTGAAGTGGCTAAACTGGAGAAAGGGCTTACGATTATGGCGACTATTTCCGGCGGAGCGCCGATGATTGGTTTCCTTGGTACGGTAACCGGTATGGTGCGGGCTTTTTTTGAAATGGCTAACGCCGGCAACAATATTGATATTACTCTGCTTTCGGGAGGTATTTACGAAGCTATGATTACTACGGTCGGCGGTCTGGTTGTAGGTATTATTGCCATGTTTGCCTATAATTATCTGGTGACACTGGTAGACGGTGTGGTTAACAAGATGGAGGCTAAGACAATGGCGTTTATGGACCTCTTGAATGAACCTGCAAAATAATATTAACCATTAAATATTCAAAGCGTGCTAAAGCGTAGAGCTAAAATATCGCCCAATTTCAGTATGGCATCCATGACGGACGTCATCTTCCTGTTGCTGATCTTTTTTATGATTACTTCTACGGTCGTGTCGCCCAATGCTATCAAGGTGTTGCTTCCGCAGGGAAAACAGCAAACGTCCGCCAAACCGTTGACAAGGGTTATTATTGATAAGGAACTGAATTTTTACGCAGCTTTCGGGAATGATAAGGAACAGGCGATTTCTCCGGAAGAGTTGACTCCTTTCCTGCAGTCGTGCGCTGCGAAAGAGCCGGAGATGTATGTGGCGCTTTATGCCGACGAAGCCGTGCCTTACCGGGAGATTGTGAAAGTGCTGAATATTGCTAATGAGAATAAATTCAAGATGGTGCTGGCTACGCGTCTGCCGGAGGGAAAAGGGAAGTGATGCCTATGGATATAAGCGTGAAGATAACTATTCTTTTTGAATAAATCACTTTTTAGTGAATATCTAAGGGTGAAAGTGTTATATTTGCAACATAACTATGTAGTATGCGAGTTGAATTTGAAAAGCAGTATTTGTTAGATCTCTATAAAAGAGGTAAGATATCTGATAAAAAGCACCGATTTCAACCAGAAGTAATAAAAGGTTATGTACGAGCTATTTATCGATTGCAAGAGGCGAATGCTTTAGAGGACTTGTACAAATACAACTCTCTTAACTATGAAGTATTGCGTGGTGATAAAGAAGGTATTCATTCTATTCGGGTAAATTTGCAATACAGGATAGAATTTACTGTTACTGTTATCTGTGGTGAAGAAGCCATAACCATTTGTAACATTATTGAATTGTCGAATCATTATAAGTAGTATTATGACATCAGTACATACAGGAAAGGTTGAACCATTTTACCCGATACATCCGGGTGAAATACTAAAAGAAGAAATAGACTTTCGTGGCATTTCTCAAAAGAAACTTGCCGGACAGATGGGGGTTGCTTACTCTTATCTCAATGAGGTGCTGAATTGCAAACGTCCGGTGAATACCGATTTCGCATTGCGTATTGAGGCTGCATTGGGTTTAGAACCGACAGCACTACTCAATATGCAGACGCGATATAATATGCAGATGGCTAAAAAGGATACAAAACTGACTAAATGTCTTGCTGAAATCCGTAAAGCAGTGGCAGTTGCTTTTTAGTGTGAAATCATGGTATTTCTCAATTAGCATTTAATGTGATAAGAAAATAATTATGCTCAATTACAGAAATCATAAAATGAAATAGAGTGAATCCGAAGAAGAAAGGCAAATATATAGGAATACTGGGCGCTCTGCTGGTGCATGTGGGGCTTATACTCCTTTTGATACTGGTTGGTTTTACTTTACCTGAACGACCGGAAGAGGATGGTGTGCCGGTGATGCTGGGGGAAGTGCCTGATGCCTTAGGAAGCGCCGACCCTTCTTTGGTAAAAGTAGATGTGTTGCCGGAAACTGTTACTCCTGAGGTGGAGGATGCGGTGGATCAGGAGATGATTACCCAGGAAGATGAAGAAACCGTGGCAATCAAACCGAAAGCGGAAACCAAAAAAGAAGAGGTGAAAAAGCCGGAAAAGACCGAAGCCGAGAAAGCGGAAGAAGCCCGGAAACTGGCGGAAGCCAAAGCCGAACAGGAGCGCAGGGAAATGGAAGAAGCTGCGAGCAAGCGGGTAGCAGGTGCATTCGGGAGAGGAGCGCAGATGGGAAACAAAGGTGAGACCGAAGGACAAGGTATTCAGGGAAGCCAGACCGGGGATGTGCCCGCCGCAACATCGGGCGGAATCGGTGGATATGGAACTTTTGATCTTGGAGGGCGTTCTTTAGGAGAAGGTGGGTTACCAAGACCGGTATATAATGTGCCGGACGAAGGAAAGGTGGTTGTTACCATTACCGTGAATCCTGCGGGGCATGTGATTGCTACCGGTATTAACCGGCAAACCAATACTGTAAACTCTACGTTACGGAAAGCTGCTGAGGATGCCGCTAAGAAGGCGCGTTTTAATGCCGTAAGCGGCTTGAATAATCAAACAGGGACAATAACATATAACTTTAAATTAAAATAAAAGGAGAATAATTATGGGAACGGTTTATGTCTTTTTTGCAGACGGATTTGAAGAAATAGAAGCATTCACCTCTGTGGATGTGATGAGGCGTGCAGGCTTGAATGTGGAAATGGTATCTGTAACTCCTGATGAAATAGTGACGGGAGCGCATGACGTACCGGTACTTTGTGATAAGAATATTGCAAACTGCGACTTCTATGACGCAGACTTAATACTTTTGCCCGGAGGTATGCCGGGAGCCGCTACTTTGGAGAAGTGTCCGGAACTTCGTAAACTTGTGTTGGCGTTTGCGGAAAAGAATAAGCCCATTGCTGCAATTTGTGCCGCTCCTATGATATTGGGTAAACTTGGTTTGCTGAAAGGACGCAAGGCCACTTGTTATCCGGACTTTGAACAATATCTGGAAGGTGCGGAATGTACCGGAGCGCCGGTAGAAAGGGATGGCAATATCGTAACCGGTAAAGGTCCGGGTGCGGCTATGGGATTTGCTTTGACCGTAGTAGACATGATGCTTGGCGAAGAAAAAGTGCAGGAATTGAAAGAGGCAATGTGCGTGCTTTGATTGATCGCTGCTTTGTTGGTTCATGTTTGATCTCACCTCTCGTGATATAAAATATTTGTCGGGTGTGGGGCCGCAACGCGCCTCCGTGCTTAATAAGGAACTGGGAATTTATTCTCTGCATGATTTATTGTATTATTTCCCGTATAAATACGTGGATCGCAGCCGTATCTATTATATCCATGAGATTGACGGTACGATGCCTTACATTCAACTTAAAGGTGAAATTCTTGGTTTTGAAACAGTAGGGGAAGGACGTCAGAGGCGACTGATTGCTCATTTCTCGGATGGCACAGGAGTAATTGATTTAGTCTGGTTTCAAGGTATTAAATTTCTGGTTGGAAAATACAAGGCGCATAAAGAATATATTGTATTTGGTAAGCCCAGCGTATTTAATGGGCGGATAAACATAGCCCATCCGGATATTGATGATGTGTCGGAACTGAAACTTTCGGCAATGGGGCTGCAACCTTATTATAACACGACGGAGAAGATGAAACGGAGTTTTCTCAATTCCCATGCTATTGAGAAGATGATGGAAATTGTGATACAGCAACTTCGTGAACCGTTACCGGAGACACTTTCTCCCGGTATTTTAGCAGAACACTTCCTGATGCCGTTGACGGAGGCTTTGATGAATATTCATTTTCCGGCAACTCCGGAACAGCTTCGCAAAGCACAGTACCGGTTGAAGTTCGAGGAACTTTTCTACATACAGTTGAATATTCTACGTTATGCCAAAGACCGGCAACGGAAATACCGGGGATATGTGTTTGAAACGGTAGGAGAGGTTTTCAATACTTTCTATACCCGGAATCTGCCTTTTGAATTAACGGGCGCACAGAAACGCGTATTGAAGGAGATTCGCCGGGATATGGGCGGCGGCAGGCAGATGAATCGTTTATTGCAGGGAGACGTAGGCAGCGGGAAAACATTGGTGGCGTTGATGAGTATGCTGATAGCTTTGGATAATGGTTATCAGGCTTGTATGATGGCTCCCACGGAAATATTGGCCAATCAGCATTACGAAACAATCCGTGAGTTATTATATGGAATGGACGTGCGGGTGGAGTTGCTGACGGGTTCCGTGAAAGGGAAAAAGAGAGAAGCTATTCTCGCCGGTTTATTAACGAAAGATGTCCGCATTCTTATCGGTACTCATGCGGTAATAGAAGATACAGTGAATTTTTCTTCTCTGGGACTCGTAGTAATAGATGAACAGCACCGTTTCGGCGTAGCGCAACGCGCACGCTTGTGGACGAAAAATGCCCAGCCTCCTCATGTGTTGGTCATGACCGCCACTCCTATTCCGCGCACTTTGGCGATGACTCTGTATGGCGATCTGGATGTCTCCGTCATTGATGAACTGCCTCCGGGACGTAAGCCTATCGTTACCATCCATAAGTATGATGCTCACCGGGTAAGCCTGTACCAGTTTATCCATAAACAGATTGCGGAAGGCAGGCAGGTTTATATCGTCTATCCGTTGATTAAGGAGAGTGAGAAAATTGACCTTAAGAACCTGGAAGAAGGTTATCTGCATATTTGTGAAGAGTTTCCCGAATGTAAGGTCTGTAAAGTGCACGGCAAAATGAAAACTGCCGAGAAAGATGCGCAGATGCGACTTTTTGTTTCGGGAGAAGCGCAGATAATGGTAGCGACTACGGTTATTGAGGTAGGAGTGAATGTTCCGAATGCTTCCGTGATGGTGATAGAGAATGCCGAACGGTTCGGCTTATCGCAGCTTCACCAATTGCGTGGTCGTGTAGGTCGTGGAGCGGAACAATCTTACTGTATTTTAGTAACCGGATATAAATTGCTTGAAGAAACCCGGAAACGGTTGGAAATTATGGTGCGTACCAACGATGGGTTTGAAATTGCGGAAGCAGACTTGAAATTGCGTGGCCCCGGTGATCTGGAAGGTACCCAGCAAAGCGGTGTTGCTTTCGACCTGAAGATTGCCGATATTGCACGTGATGGACAGTTGCTGCAATATGTGCGAGACGTGGCAGTAACAATTGTGGATGCTGACCCTACGGGCGTACGGCCGGAAAATGAAATCTTGTGGCGACAGTTGAAGGCATTGCGCAAAACGAACGTTAACTGGGCTTCCATTAGTTGAATACTGGTTAAATATGCAGTTTATTTGTATTTTATGTTGTTAAACATGTTTTCTCCTATCTATCATATTTACAGGTAGTTATGAGCTTTTTGAATCTTCATTTTCTTATCTTTCATTAAAAAATGGTTAAGAACTGACTCTACGTTTCGGAGGAAAATGCTACCTTTGAGAGAATTTTTTTAATAATCTGGTATTCGAAAACAAACAAAAGGTTTGTTGAGCACGGAGATGCTTGCAACCGGATATCAAAACAAATGACGAAACAGAATGAATGTAAATTGCATAAAAACGATTTTAATAGCTGCGATGGCAATGGTCAGTCTGAGTTCTTTCTCTCAAGACCTGATTGCCCGTCAGGCGCCTATCGACAAAAAACTTAAAAGTGTTGATTCGCTGGTTTTGCAAAGGCAGATACGTGCGGAACAATCCGCTTATCCCGGTCTTAGCTTATACCCGGATTGGAATAATGACCACAAGCTGTCTTATGGTGATGTTATAGTACCGGAAAGTTATAACATAGATTTGACCTCTTTCTGTATGCCCACTACGAATACGAGGATTACCGATATATTCGGCTATCGTCCCCGAAGACGCAGAATACATAACGGATTGGATATTAAAGTATTTGTAGGAGATACGATTCGTGCAGCTTTTGACGGTAAGGTACGTGTAGTCAGGGATGAGGGACGGCGTCGCGGATATGGCAAGTATATCGTTGTTCGTCATGATAATGGACTGGAAACAGTCTATGCACACTTGTCTAAACAGATTGTAGAGGTTAATGAGTTGGTAAAAGCCGGAGAACCTATTGGTTTGGGTGGCAATACCGGACGTTCTACCGGTTCGCATCTGCACTTTGAAACCCGCTTCCTCGGAGTTCCGCTTAATCCGGCTTTAATGTTCGACTTTGCAAAGCAAGATATTGTTGCCGACCATTATGCATTCACTAAGACCAAGACTTCTAAAGGTACATCACGTAGTATGGCTTCCGGAGAAGGCTTGTTCTATAAAGTGAAGAAAGGGGATACACTGTCCAGGATTGCTTCCCGTCAGGGGGTATCTGTTAACCGGCTTTGCCAGTTGAATCGTATTACCCGGAAAACTATTTTACGTCCGGGGCAAGTGTTACGTTGCTCGTAGGATTGTTGATAACATGATAAAGGAAGGAGGCACTTTAATATAATTTAGAGTGCCTCCTTTCCTTTTTTCTTTAATTATTCATACCTTTGCAACAAAATGTAAAGATAGGTATCAGCATAATCAAAGGAAATGAAAGATACTATGCAACAATTTGAACATGTCATTACAGTTTGTCGTGATTTGTTCTCCAAGAAACTTCATGATTACGGTTCGGCATGGCGTATTCTCCGTCCGGCTTCCGTAACAGATCAGATATTCATTAAAGCCAATCGCATCAGAAGTATTGAAACCAAAGGAGTGACGTTGGTGGATGAAGGGATACGTTCCGAATTCATCGCGATAGTCAACTATGGCATTATCGGATTGATACAGTTGGAATTGGGATATGCCGAATCGGCGGATATCACGAATGAGCAAGCACTGGCATTGTATGATAAATATGCCAGGACTTCTTTGGAGTTGATGCTCGCTAAGAACCATGACTATGATGAGGCATGGCGTAGTATGCGTATCAGTTCCTATACGGATTTGATACTGATGAAAATTTACCGTACCAAGCAGATTGAGAGTTTGGCAGGACAGACCTTGGTTTCGGAAGGAATAGATGCTAACTACATGGATATGATTAATTATTCCGTATTCGGTTTGATCAAGATTGAATTTGAGGACTAAGCAGGAACATATTATCTGGAAAAGCTGGGTGAACATTTGCCGTTTCTTATTGGCGGTACTGTTTACCTTCTCCGGTTTTGTGAAAGCGGTCGATCCGTTAGGGTTCTTTTATAAAATCCAGGATTACCTGACTGCTTTCGGGATAGTTTCGTGGTTTCCGTCTTACCTGTTGATGTTGTTTGCCATTGCACTGCCGGCAGTGGAATTTTCGGTAGGTATCCTCCTGTTTTTCGGTGTACGTCGTAAGTCTTCCACTACAATGGCATTGTTGCTGATGGTTGTGATGACGCCTTTGACGTTATATCTGGCTTTGACTAATCCGGTTTCTGATTGCGGGTGCTTCGGTGATGCCTGGATATTGACCAATTGGGAAACATTCGGTAAGAATGTAGTATTGCTGATTGCAGCGATATCGGTTTTTAAAGAACAAGAACTGATTACCCGCTTTATTACACCCAAAATGGAATGGATGGTTTCTATGTACACTTTCTTGTTTGTATTTGTGCTTTCGTTTTATTGCCTGAATAATTTGCCCGTTCTTGACTTCCGCCCTTATGAAATAGGGAAGAATATCAAAGCGGGGATGGAGATACCGGAAGGGGCGCAACCAAGTGAGTTTGAAAGTCATTTCATTCTGGAGAAAGACGGAAAGAAGCAAGAATTCACATTGGAGAATTATCCGGACAGTACGTGGACGTTTGTTGAAGCGCGTACAGTGTTGAAGAAAAAAGGCTATGAACCTCCTATACATGATTTCTCGATTGTAAGTATGGAAACAGGGGAGGACTTGACAGACGGCATTTTATCTGATAAAGGATATACATTTCTGTTGGTTGTCCATCGTATAGAAGAAACTGATGACAGTAATATAGACCTTATCAACGAAATATACGATTATAGTGTAGAACATGGATATGGTTTTTATGCTTTGACTTCCTCGCCGGAGGAACAGATAGAATTGTGGCGTGACAGAACCGGAGCGGAATATCCTTTCTGCCAGATGGATGACATTACTTTAAAGACCATAATCCGTTCTAATCCGGGGCTGATGCTGATAAAGGAAGGTACCATTCTGAATAAGTGGAGCGATAATCGCTTGCCGGATGAATATGTGTTGACAGATAGTCTGGACAAGTTGTCGCTTGGTCAACAAAAACAAGTAAATGATTTACGTACAATCGGATATATGCTTTTATGGTTTATCGTTCCTTTGCTGATAATTATCGGGGTTGATATCCTGGTGGTTAGGCGCAGAGAGAAGAGAGGAAAGGCGCTGAATGATAATGCGATAAATAATAAAGTTCCCGAATGAATAAGCGGTAAATGATAAGGTATAAGTGATAAGGCACTGAATGATTTGCCGTAACAGTAGATATATTAACCCTTTTAATAAATAAGAAAACAAAATGAGAAAAAACATTGTTGCAGGAAACTGGAAAATGAACAAAACCCTTCAGGAGGGTATTGAACTTGCAAAGGAACTGAATGAAGTATTGGCTAACGAAAAGCCTAATTGTGATGTTGTTATCTGTACTCCGTTTATTCATCTGGCGTCAGTTACTCCGTTGGTGGATTCCGCCAAGATTGGTGTAGGCGCCGAAAACTGTGCAGATAAAGAATCCGGTGCTTATACCGGTGAAGTTTCGGCTGCTATGGTTGCTTCGACAGGTGCTAAATATGTGATTCTGGGTCACTCTGAACGTCGTGCTTATTATGGTGAGACAGTAGAAATTCTGGAAGAGAAGGTTAAATTGGCTTTGGCTAACGGTTTGACTCCTATATTCTGTATCGGTGAAGTTTTGGAAGAGCGCGAAGCTGAAAAGCAAAATGAAGTGGTTGCCGCCCAGTTGGCTTCTGTTTTCTCTCTGTCTGCCGAAGATTACTCTAAGATTGTGTTGGCTTACGAGCCGGTTTGGGCTATCGGTACAGGCAAGACTGCTACTCCGGATCAGGCACAGGAAATCCATGCATTCATCCGTTCGCTTGTTGCTGAAAAGTATGGTAAGGAAATTGCCGACAACTGTTCTATTCTTTATGGCGGTAGCGCTAAGCCGTCTAATGCAAAGGAATTGTTTGCTAATCCTGACGTTGATGGTGGTTTGATTGGTGGCGCTGCACTGAAGGTTGCTGATTTCAAGGGTATCATTGACGCTTTTAATTAATTAAGTTGAAAGTTGAGAATTGAAAGTTGAAAATTAGGGATAGCCGTATAGTCGCATGTTTTGTTGCGGATTATGAAAGCATAGCTAATTTTCAACTCTTAATTCTCAACTCTCAATTTTCAACTCTCAATTTATTATGAAAAGGTTTGGTTTACTTTTAATTGCATGTTTTGCATTTGCTGTTTTTGTTTCGGCTCAGGGCATTGTGCAGAGTTTAGAGCGTAATGCACCGGGGCAAGGAAGGGTGAGTATTCATCAGGATGCCCGTATAGCGGCATTGATAGGCTCGGATATTTCTTCCGGAACGGTGATTAAGAGTTCCGGTTACCGTGTACAAGTATATGTCGGGAATAATACCAGTAGCGCCAAGAATGAAGCTCGTGCGGTAGGTTCGCGCATTAAGGAATATTTTCCGGAGCTTCCGGTTTATACCTCTTTCAATTCTCCACGCTGGTTGTGCCGTGTAGGAGATTTCCGTAGTATTGAAGAAGCTGATGCTACGATGCGCCAGTTGCGTAATACGGGAGTATTTAAAGAAGTCTCTATTGTGAAAGAGCAGATAAATATTCCTTTATAAAATTACTTAAAAGCATGTTAGGAAAAGAAGAAATCGTATCTCCTGCGTTGGACGAGCTGAAAGATCATTATCATCGTATTATCACTTTACTGGGTGAAGACGCCGAGCGAGAAGGATTATTGAAGACACCGGAACGGATAGCGAAAGCTATGTTAAGTCTTACCAAGGGTTACCACATGGATCCTCATGAAGTGCTTCGTTCCGCCAAGTTCAAAGAAGAATATAGTCAGATGGTGATTGTGAAAGACATTGATTTCTTTTCCCTTTGTGAGCATCACATGCTTCCGTTCTACGGGAAAGCACATGTGGCCTATATTCCTAACGGCTATATTACAGGCTTGAGTAAGATTGCCCGCGTGGTGGATATTTTCTCCCATCGTTTGCAGGTGCAGGAACGTATGACACTCCAGATTAAAGAGTGCATACAGGAAACACTGAACCCTTTGGGCGTGATGGTGGTTGTGGAGGCGAAGCACATGTGCATGCAGATGCGTGGAGTCGAAAAGCAAAATTCCGTTACGACTACTTCCGATTTTACAGGAGCCTTCAATCAGGCGAAGACACGTGAGGAGTTTATGAACCTCATTCGCCAGAATTCATCACTTCCATAAAGTTGAAAAATCGATTTTCTCTGCCATCTGCAACGGGTATTATCCTGATACCGTCTCCACATAATCGTCTGTCACTTACCGAGTTACTTTATATGTTCACCCGGAATATCCGGTGCATGAGTTAAGTCTCTCCTTTCTAACGTAGAAGTTGTTTTTTACCCGTTCAGCACAACCCGGTCTCCCAACTTTTTTGCCATAAGACGTTGGGATTCCCGCAGTTCGGCGTAGCGTTTCATGATAGAATTACAGCGTTCTTCGTCATTGACCACGGCAGGGTCTTGCAGGGCATGCATGATGTGTTTTATTTCTTCATTGACGATAGCGAACTTGAAACTATTCACCAATGAAAGCACTAACTCAAAAAGACGCTCTTCGTCGGTCACTAACTTTTGGGCTTTGGAGTGATACTTGCTCAGTTGGTATCGGTCGGCGATTAATTCAGCGCTTAGTCTGCTGATAACAGGGTCGGGATGCGCCAGGAAATACTTTTCGGCAATGAATCCCTCATTGTGTATATGCTCTATCGCTTCCGTTAGTATCTGCCTGTGCAGCGGGCTGTGGAAAGACAGTTCATCCCTTCTCAAGTCGCTGATTATGAGTTCTATTACCGTAACGGGAATCTCATTTCCTGCCTCATCGAGAATCTTACATATTATTTTCTCTCCGTAGCGTACTATAATTTGCAGGATAAGGTGCTCGTATTCGTAGAATTCCTGCCCTTCTTTTCCTCCCTGCGGGATATAAGAAACGTATTCGGTGACTTCCGGTGGAAATGGTGTACCGCCATCGGGCATTTGCATTTCCCCATCCGCAGGATAGGGAGGCATATCTTCAGGATAAGGTGGTTGCACGCCATCGGGAAGCGGCGCCTGTGCGGCATTGTTTTTTCTTATTTCCCTGTTCCTTTGTTCAGCCTGCTTCTCTGCCTGCGTTTCGCGCCGTCTGGCAACTTCCGAAACCAACAACTTGTCTTCTACGTGCAACAACTGACTGCACTCCTTAATATATACATCGCGGAAAATGGCTTCGGGAATAACCGATATACTTTGCACAAGGTTATTGATTAATTCAGCACGCTTTACAGGGTCTTTTCCCGCATCTTCCAACAAGAGGTTCGTCTTGAAACGTATGAAGTCCGTTTCATTATCCTGTATAAACTTTTGGAAGTCGGTAGTGTTATGCTTTCGCGCAAAGGAGTCCGGGTCTTCTCCGTCCGGAAGGAGACAGACTTTGATATTCATTCCTTCCTCCAATAGCATATCTATACCCCGGAGCGAAGCTTTGATGCCGGCTACGTCACCGTCGTAGAGCACGGTGATATGGTTGGTGAAACGATGGATGAGCTTGATTTGTCCCGGTGTCAGAGCCGTACCAGAGGATGCAACTACGTTTTCTACTCCCGCCTGATGCATGGAAATAACGTCTGTGTAACCTTCTACCAGGAAGCAACGGTCTTGCTTCACAATGGCCTGCTTGGCAAAGTAGATACCGTAAAGTTCATTGCTCTTATGGTAGATCTCGGACTCCGGTGAGTTGACATACTTTACCTTGACACCTTTCGTAGCATTGCTGAGTACACGTCCGCCGAAAGCAACTACTTTACCGGAAAGCGTATGTACCGGAAAGATAACCCGTCCCCAGAAGCGGTCGCGCAGGCGATGATCGTCCGTTTCGTAACAAAGCCCTGTCTTTATCAGATAGTCTTTCTTGAACCCTTTCCTGATGGCTTCCTGCGACATAGCGTCATGGCTTTCGGTACAATAGCCCAGTTGGAACTTCTCGATGATGTCGTCCCGGAACCCACGCTGGCGGAAATAAGCCATGCCGATACTACGCCCATCTGCATGGTTTTTAAGAATGTTCTGGAAATAGTCGCGTGCGAAATTGTTCACAATAAACAAGCTCTCACGCTCGCTTTGCATCAGCTTCTCTTCACTGGACAGTTCACGCTCCTTGATTTCAATGCCGTATTTCTTTGCCAGATATTTCAGAGCTTCAGGGTAGCTCATTTGCTCGTGTTCCATGATGAAATGTACCGCATTGCCCCCCTTGCCACAGGCGAAACACTTGCATAAGCCCTTGGCGGGCGATACATAGAAAGAGGGAGTTTTATCATCATGAAACGGACACAAGCCTACGTAATTTACACCACGTCTGCGCAGAGTAACGAAGTCTGATACGATATCCACAATCTGTGTGGCATCCAGAATTCTGTCTATGGTGGGTTGGTCTATCATTGGATAGTTGGTTTACGGGTGCAAAGATACAAAATGTGCATTACAGAACACAAGAAGAGACGAAGTTTTCCCGTTATTTCATTGATGCCGGATATTATATTATTACGATTTGTTTTGATGTTATACAGATAAGGTAAATGAGGAAATTTTAGCTCCACGTTTTTAAACGAATTCTATTTTATAGGATATTTGTTTTGTATAATTCCATATTCCAAAAGAACACCCTATATTTGCATCAAATAAGAGATATGAGAATTGTATCACATAAGAAGCTAAAAGAGTTCTACGAAACAAAAGGTTATGAAGATTCGCGCATAGCCTTAGAGCGTTGGTATGATATAGCCGAAAAAGCAGAATGGAAAAATTTATCTGATATAAAAGTCGATTTTCCTTCTGTTGATTACGTAGGTAATCAACACTATGTTTTCAATATAAGAGGCAACAAATACCGATTGGTTGTGGTTGTTAAATTTACGGTGGGATACATCTTCATTCGCTGGGTGGGTACTCATAAAGATTACGATAAAATAGATTGTTCAACCATTTGGAGATACAGGATATGAATAAAGTAACGAAAGAACAATATGAATTTGCGTTGGAAAAAGTGGAAGAGCTTCTTCCATTGGTTGATGACAATACCCCTGCAAATGATAAGCGTGCAGTGGAACTTACCGTTATGTCAGATATAGTCATTGCGTACGAAAAGGAACATTATCCTGTTGAAAAGCTAACAGTTGCTGAATTGATAGAACTATCCCTTGAAGAAAAAGGAATGAGTCAGAAACAACTTGCCGGTGAAATTGGAATAAGTCCTTCACGAGTGAATGATTATATTGCCGGTCGTTCTGAACCTACCTTAAAAATTGCCCGGTTGCTTTGCCGAGTATTGAATATACCACCTGCTGCCATGTTGGGTTTTTAAGGAAATCGTTTTTTAATGTAAGACAAAGAGAAGTCCGTTCCAGTGATTATTGGAACGGACTTTGTTATTCAGGGAACCTTATTTAATCTTTTCCCTGATTTTCGTCAGATACTGCTTCATCCCTTCCGCATCTTTCGTACTGATAATCTCAAGCAGATTCTTCAATTCCAGGCGGATATTCTCTACCTGCGAAGGTGTGCGAGGGTTAAACAGGATTTCCTGCAACAGATAATCATCTTCATTCAGCAGTCCTTTGGCTATTGCCATGTGTTTCTTGAATGTAGTACCCGGCGCTTCCTGATGTTTCATTACCGCTGCAAAGACGAATGTGGAAACAAAAGGAATGGACAATGAATAGGCTACGGTTTCGTCGTGTTCCTCGAATGTGTATTCAAAGATGTTCAGACGCAGGGTTTGGTAAAGGTCTTTGAAGAAGACTTTTCCTAAATGGTCTCCTTCACTGATGATAATGGCATTCTCGCTGCTCAGATTGCTGAGGCTGGCAAACGTAGGACCAAACATCGGGTGAGTCGATACATAGCGGAATCCACTCTCTTCATAGAATTTCTTTAACCCTGTTTTTACGGAGGCAATATCGCTGATGATACAGTCTTTAGGCAGTACAGGCAATACTTTACGAAAAGCATCCAACGTATATTTCACCGTAGCGGCATTAATCACCAACTCCGGTTCAAACTCCTTAATTTCTTCCAACGTAGTGTAACGGTACGTGTTATAGACAAAACGCAGTTGGTGCGGGTTAACATCAAACACAGCCGTCTCATGCTGAAAACTTAATATATCTGTAAGAAAAGAGCCCATTTTCCCGGCCCCAAGTATTAAAATTCGCATATTTTTTAAAGTAGTTAGTAGTAAGTAGTAAGTAGTAAGTAGTAAGTAGTAAGTAGTAAGTAGTTAGTANNAGTAGTTAGTAGTAAGTAGTAAGTAGTAAGTAGTAAGTAGTAAGTAGTAAGTAGTTAGTAGTTACTACTTACTACTATCTACTTATTAATTATCTCCATTTGTTGTCTCACACTCTCCTCATGTATCAATTCAAATACCTTTTTGATAAATTCGGAATCCATGCCACAGAGAGCGCCTTGTGAACCGCGCTTTTCCAGAATTTCGTTGTAACGTCCTGTTTGCAGGATGGTCATATCGTGTTCTTTCTTGAACGTACCGATTTCGCGTGCGATACGCATACGCTTGGAAAGCTCCTGGATAAGATTGTTGTCACATTCGTCAATCTGCTTACGCAGTTGGCTGAGATTCTCCGTGGTTTGCGTTTCCTTACGGATAACGAGCAGGTTCAGGATATAATCCAGTACGTCAGGAGTTACTTGTTGTGACGCATCGCTCCATGCCTGATCGGGATTACAGTGGCTTTCGACAATCAAGCCGTTGAAACCGAGATCCATTGCTTGCTGGCAGAGAGGTGCAATGAGTTCGCGCTTACCGCCGATGTGGCTGGGATCACATAAAATAGGCAGGTTCGGCATGCGGCGACGCAGTTCGATGGGGATATGCCACTGTGGCAGGTTGCGGTACAGTTTCTTGTCGTAACTGCTGAAACCGCGGTGAATGGCGGCGATGCGTTTCAGTCCGGCATTATAAATACGCTCCATGGCGCCAATCCAGAGTTCCAAGTCAGGGTTTACCGGGTTCTTTACGAGAACCGGAATGTCCACACCCGCCAGCGCATCAGCAATTTCTTGCATGGCAAACGGGTTGGCAGTGGTGCGTGCACCAATCCAAAGGATATCAATGCCTGCTTTCAGACATTCGTACACATGCTTTGATGTTGCCACTTCGGTAGAGACATACATGCCGGTTTCCTTCTTCACTTCTTTCAACCATGCCAAACCTTCTACGCCTACACCTTCAAAACCACCCGGCTTAGTTCGTGGTTTCCATATTCCGGCACGGAATATTTTCATTCCTTTTTCAGCCAGTTGCTTGGCGGTGCACATTACTTGTTCTTTGGTCTCGGCGCTGCAAGGGCCTGCAATTACTAAAGGACGTTTGTCCTCAATGCCCGGCAATAAAATCGACTCTAATTTAAGTTCCATATTCTAATTCTTTATTAATTATTTTTCTTGTTGTATAAATCTTTCCTGGTTGCTTTTGACCTCCTCGTAACTCCCATGAACAGGGGGCTTTCAGCGTGTTAATAAATAAAGGCGGCGTTTTTTAAAAACGTTGCCCATATTCTTTAAAAACGTTAGCCGGATTTATTAACACGCTGTCCGGCGTTTATTATGAGGCGTTCTTCTTGTAAATATATTTATTCCATCTCTTTGATACGCTTCAATGCCTCTTGCAGCTTGTGGTCCTTGCAACAAAGCGAAATACGGATGTAGCGTTTACCGTTGCTTCCGAAGATGAATCCCGGCGTAATAAATACGCGGGCATTGTGAAGTACGCGTTCCGTCAGTTCTTCCACATCGGCGCATGTATCGGGTATTTTACCCCAGAGGAACATACCTACTTGCTTCTCATTATACGTGCATCCTAATGCTTTCATGATTTCTCCTGCCAGATGGCGGCGGTTACTGTAATTCCGGTTATTAGCATTGTACCATTCCTGTCCGGCTTCCAGGGCTGTTGCCGCTGCCAGTTGCATGGCGCGGAACATGCCGCTGTCGATGTTGCTTTTCACTTTCAATATCCACTGCACAAAGTCGGCGTTGCTTGCCAGCATACCGATACGCCAGCCCGGCATGTTGTGGCTCTTGCTCATGGAGTTGAATTCGATGCAGCATTCTTTGGCTCCCGGTACGCTAAGAATACTGAGAGGCGTATCATTCAGTATAAAGCTGTACGGATTGTCGTTTACAATGATGATGTCCTTGCGGCGTGCAAAATCCACCAACCTGGCATAAAGCTCCGGCGTGGCATTTGTTCCGGTCGGCATATTCGGATAGTTTGTCCACATCAGCTTAACGCGAGTCATATCCATCTTTTCCAGTTCTTCGAAATCGGGCATCCAGCCGTTTTCTTCCTGAAGGTTATAGTTTATGACTTCTGCTCCGAGAATCTTGCTCAGTGAAGTATATGTGGGATAACCCGGATTGGGAACTAATACCTGTTCGCCCGGATTGACGAATGCCAACGTGACGTGCAGGATACCTTCCTTAGAACCGATAAGCGGCTGTATCTCCGTGTTGGGATTCAACTCTGCGCCGTACCATTTCTTATACCATGCGGCAAAGCTGCGGCGAAGTTCGGGTATGCCTACGTATGGCATGTAACCATGCCCATCCGGGTTCCGGGCTTCTTTACAAAGAGTCTCTATGGCTTCTGTCGAAGGGGGCATGTCGGGACTGCCGATACCCAGGCTGATAACGTCTTTTCCTTCTGCGTTCATCTGCGCTACTTCTTTCAGTTTTTGAGAGAAGTAGTATTCGCCTACGCTTGCCAACCGGTCGGCAGGCTTTATTTTAGATATTTGCTTTTCCATTTGCATATTCGCCTAATATTTTAAGTTCTTTGGTTAGCGGTGTGATTGCCGCGATGGATTGTTTATACCTCAGTACATTGTCGAAAACTACGTCCACATAAAACTGATATTCCCATTCCCGCCCGATGATGGGTAGCGATTGTATTTTCGTCAGGTTGATGCGATAGAATGAAAGGATGGAGAGTACCTGCGATAGGCTGCCTTCGGTATGGGGCAACATGAATACCATGCTTGCTTTGTTTATCTCCTCGCCGGAATGGTGCCGTATGTCGTCTGCCCGCCATGAATCTGCCACTACCAGAAAACGGGTGAAGTTGTGCTTATTGGTTTCAATGCCCTCTTGCAGTATTTTCATGCCGTAACGTTCGGCGGCAACTTTGGAGCAAATGGCGGCGTGCCCTTTCAGGTTATCCCGCTTGATGATTTCGGCGCTGAGGGCTGTGTCTTCGCCTTCCACAACTTTGATTTTGGGATGCCGGGAGAGGAACTCGCGACATTGCATGAGTGCGATGGGGTGGGAGTTGACTTCCGTGATATCGTTCCAGTCTTCTTCGGGCAGGCAGACAAAACTGTGTGAAATGCGCAGTTTGTATTCGCCGATGATTTGCGCTCCGCTTTGCCGCAGCAATTCATTGTTCTGCAACAGACTGCCCGCAATGGTATTTTCTATTGCCAGCATACCTATGGTCATGCTATCCTTTTTCACGGCGGTAAATACATCTTCGAAAGTGGCGCAACAGATTAACTCTATTTCTTCTCCTTCGAAGTAGTTGTGTGCGGCGATGTCGTGATACGACCCTAATGTTCCTTGAATGGCTATTCTCTTCATATTGCTTATTAAAAAAAATCCCGCTTCCATATACATGGAGCGGGATTCATATATTACTTTAGTTCTCTTATCGTTCTTAAGCATCACTGTCACTTGACACATACAAACTCCCGCTCTACTCTGTTGCTAAAGTAAAAGTAAAAGAAGAAGTAATATGCATAAGTAAACAAATTCATGGCTTTTGTTCTCTTTTTGTTGTTATTTCGAGGCAAAAGTAATACTTTTCTTTTATTTGCAAGCAAAACGGGACGTTTTTTTTAATATTAGATACTAATTTCTATGATTACGACTACAGTCCTAACACATCGGTTTGTCTTCCACCCGGCTGGTTGCCGTATTGTCCGCTGAAACCTTGTATCTCTTTAGGATTCAATTCCAATCCTTTCTTCATATCTTCCACGGAACCGTCCTTGTCACCATTCAACAGTTTGGCACGACCACGTTCGTGGTAAGCCTGCGCAAAGTTGGAATTCAGTTCGATAGCTTCATCGAAGAGTTCGATAGCTTCAACGTACTTTTCTTGCGTGATGTATAGTTGTCCCAAGTACAGGAATGCCTGTTCGTTGAAAGGGTTCAGCTCCGTTACATTACGATAATCAGCTTCTGCCGGTTCTGTCTGTCCGGTTGCTTCCCTAACTTTTCCACGGAGCAGTAATGCGGCTTCTTCATCAGGGTTTTGAGCAAGGATGGCGTCTATGTCTTCCTGGGCTTCATTGTATTGTTGCATCTTTAGTAACGCCTCGGCACGCAACAGGCGGGCTTCGATAAAATCGTCTTTCAGGGCGATGGATTTTGTAAGGTGGGCAATGCTCATGATACCGTCATCCAATCCTTGAGTGGCTCTTCCCAGCAGATAGTGCGCCATAGCATTCCCTTCCTCAATATTGATGGCTTTCTGTGCGGCATCCGCCATAGCTTGATAATCTTCGAGCATATAGCATACATTGGCAAGGGTGAGTAAAGTGGAAGTATGCATAGGTTCCTGTTTAGCCATGCGTTCCAGTAATTCTTTCGCTTCACTGAGGGCGTGGGTTTGGATATAAACCTGGCTTAGATACCCCATTGTTTCAAAGTCTTCCTGGATGGTCAGGGCTTCCGTGAAACACTTGACGGCATAGTCAAAACGTCCCATACGTTGTGCACGCATGCCGTCGTATTTGAATACTTCAAAATTCTTTTGATTATTTTTCTGTTTATCTGTTTCCGGACTTTCTTGTTTGCCGGAAAAAAAAGATTTAAAGAATCCCATAATTATGTATGTCTTTGGTCTATTGTTCCTATTTTTCTGCAAACTTACTGAAAAATCTTATTTCATACTAAGAACTCTATTAAAAAAGAGAAATTTTTCTCTTCATATACCGATAGTGTCATTTAATATTTGTTACTTTGCATTGCATTTATCAAATTTTAAAGTAACAAAAACTAAAAAACAAGAATGAAAAAGAGTTTTATGAAGTGGGCCATCCTTCTGGTATGTATGGCTGTGACAATGCCTGCAATGGCTCAATTTAATACAAAGGCGCTGAAAGGTGCGGTAAAAGCTGTTAAAGCAGTAACTTTAACAGATGCCCAGATGACAGAGTACGTGAAAGAATACATCGACTGGATGGATACTCACAATCAGGTGTGTGCCGATGATAATGAGTACACTATTCGTCTGAAAAAGCTGACAGATGGCCTGACGAGTGTAGAAGGAATTCCTTTGAATTTTAAGGTCTACTATGTAATAGATGTCAATGCCTTTGCTTGTGCTGACGGTAGTGTGCGTATTTTCTCTTCTCTTATGGACATCATGAGCGATGAAGAATTGCTGGGCGTTATCGGTCATGAAGTTGGCCATGTGGCGCATAAGGATTCCAAAGATGGTTTCCGCACAGCGTTGCTGACTTCTGCCCTGAAAGATGGTATTTCTTCACAAGGAGGTAAGGCTGCAAAACTGTCGGACTCTCAGTTGGGTGATTTGGGCGAAGCTTTGGTGAATTCTACTTATTCACAGAAACAGGAGCGCAGCGCTGACGACTACGGTTACGAATTCCTGAAAAGTCACGGCAAGAACCCTTGGGCAATGGCTTTGTCTTTCCAGAAGTTGAAGAAAATGCAGGAAGAAGCCGGCGTGCAGAAGGATAGTAAACTGAGCCAGTTGTTCTCTACCCACCCGGATTTGGATGCCCGCATCAAGCGTATGGAAGAACGTGCAACCAAGGAAGGTATTGAGAAACCGGCAGCGGAATAAAACAGATTTCCGTATCCTAACCTGTATTATTCGTACTAAGCATTGAAATTCATCTCACGGGACAAAGAAATTCATCTCGTGAGACGAAAAAATCCATCCCACGAGACAGATTTTCTTGTCTCGTGGGATGGATTTTTTCGTCTCACGAACTTTAGTCAACAGAATTATCTTCGTTATGATATAACTTTTTTTAGCTGAAGTATTCCATCTACAGAGACAATTTGTTTTTCATCCAATAGTTGGTGCAACGCTTCGAGTAGAAACTCTTTATCTATCGTTATTTGTTCGGCAAGACCTGCCGGAGTGACTGTTTGTTTTGCGAGAACCTGAAGTATCTCATTACGTAGTTCATCCATTGGTATTTTCCGTGGCGCTTCTTTCGTACGGCGACCGAGACAGACATCACATACTTCGCAATTATGCTCATTCTTCTCGCCGAAATAACGTAACAGCATACGGCTGCGGCAGGCAGTATCGGTGGTTACATAATCTACCATTGCCTTGATGCGGGTTTCATATCGCTCTTTGCGCTTTTCATATACGCTGCGGGGGATTTGCAGGTGCTGTATGTCTACACGTTCGCGCGTATATATTATATAAGGTGTCTTTTTATGGGGAATGTAATCAATGATACGCATTTTGGACAGGTGCATCAGCATGTCGTATACCTGTTGCCGGGTCAGTCCGTTACGCACGGCAAGAGAATCCTCATTGATAAAGGTATAATCCGTGAATACGCCGGTGTAGGAACGCAGTATGATCTGGAGGAGTTTGTCTACGTCTTCTCCTAAATTCCGTAATTTGTATAGTTCGTCGCGGCGTGCGATGAAGTGAAGGCGGGAGGCATTGTCCTGCTCATCGGTATATTCCAGATACCCTGCCTGTGTCAGAATCTTCAATGCGCTGTCTGCCGGTACGGGAAAGTACTTGAACTTCCTGCAGAAATCTTCCAGGCTAAACTCCCTGACGCATCCCAAGCCATCACCCATAGCCATCTGATAGTAATATTGCAAATCTTCATACAGATGTTTGATGTAATCTTTCTCCGGAAAAGTATCCGGAATGCGTTTGTTGAGGGTAACTTTATCTGATTTGGCATACAGGATGACGGCATACGCCTTGTTTCCGTCACGTCCGGCACGTCCCGCTTCCTGGAAATAGGCTTCGATGGAGTCGGGCAGATCGAGGTGAATAACAATACGCACGTCCGATTTGTCAATCCCCATCCCGAAAGCATTTGTGGCAACCATTACCCGGCTTTCGCCTGCCTGCCAGCGGTGTTGGCGTATATCTTTGGTGGCATCGTCCAGGCCGGCATGGTAAAAGTCGGCGGTGATGCCTTCGTGATTCAGGAGTTCGGTGGTTTCTTTCGTCCGGCTGCGGTTGCGTACATAAACGATGGCGCTGCCGGGCATGCTGCGAAGGATGTGCAGCAGTTCTCCGGTCTTGTTCTCTACTTTGCGAACTATATAGGCGAGGTTTTTACGCTCGAAACTCATGCGGAAAACATTCTCCTTTTTGAAAAGCAGGCGTTCCTGGATGTCTTTCACCACTGCCGGCGTGGCGGTTGCAGTAAGCGCCAGGACAGGGACGCCCGGCAGCAAGTTGCGTATCTCTGCTATCTTCAGGTAGGCAGGGCGGAAATCGTATCCCCATTGCGATATACAGTGGCTTTCGTCCACTGTAATCATGCAGATATTCATTTTCCGCAGTTTGATGCGGAAGATTTCTGTTCCAAGCCGTTCGGGAGAGATATACAGGAATTTGTAATTGCCGAAAATGCAGTTTTCTAACGTAACGAGTATCTCCTGCCTGGACATGCCGGAATATATGGCAAGTGCTTTTATTCCCCGTTTCCTAAGGTTTTGTACCTGATCTTTCATCAAAGCAATCAGAGGGGTGATGACTAAGCAAAGCCCCTCTTTGGCAAGTGCGGGAACCTGGAACGTGATAGATTTACCACCGCCTGTGGGCATTAGTCCCAATGTGTCTCTGCCTTCACCAATGCTGTTGATGATATCTTCCTGTATGCCGCGGAAGTTATCATATCCCCAGTATTGCTTTAAGATTTCCTTGTACATAGAAATGAAGAATGAAGAATGAAGAATCAGCACGCGGCATAACCGTGCTGCCAATTCTTCATTCTTCATTTAATAACTTGGTTGAATATCTTCTATTTGCAATTGTACTTCTCCCCGTTTGTGAGTATTCTCCTCGATGGTATAACAGATGTCGAAAGAATGTTTCGTCTTGATGAAACGTACATGCGAACTTTGACCGAAAGCGATGCCGTTCATTACATTGTTTGATTTGTTATCCACCAATTCCAGTTTGATGTGCTCCTGATCGCGTCCTACTACCTTACTGGTTCCATAATCATAAACATTGTGGGTACAAAATACCGGTTTCAGGTTATCCGGGCCATAAGGATTGAATTTCTTCAAGTCATTGAAGAATCTCGGAGTAATATCCTTGAAGTCTATTTCCGCGTCAATATCTATAACGGCGCTTGTCTGTTCCGGTAAGATGTTCTGTGAGACAAACTCCTCGAACCGTTCGGTGAAAGCAGGTACATTTTCCACTTTCATGGAGAGGCCGGCGGCATACGTATGTCCACCGAAGTTCTCCAATAAATCGCGGCAATACTCAATGGCTTTGTACACATCAAAGCCGGAAACGGAACGGGCAGAGCCTGTAGCCATATTGTCCGTACGCGTCAGTACCACTGCCGGGCGGTAATATACCTCCGTGAGGCGTGAGGCAACGATACCGATAACTCCCTTGTGCCAGTCCTCATTGTATATTACGATAGAACGGCGGTCGACTAATCCGTCCAGTCCGGCAACAATCCGGTTGGCTTCTTCAGTCATATTCTTGTCAAGGTCTTTGCGCGTCTCGTTGTATTGGTTAATCTGGCCGGCTTTCTCCAAAGCTGTCGAGAAGTCTTTTTCGGTCAACAAGTCAACGGCTTCTTTTCCGTTCTGGATACGTCCCGAAGCATTGATACGTGGCCCTATCTTGAATACAATATCGCTTACGGTGATTTCTTTTTCCGTCAGTCCGCACACATCAATGATTGCTTTCATGCCTACGCTGGGATTACTGTTCAGTTGCTTCAATCCATGAAAAGCAAGTATCCGGTTTTCTCCCATGATGGGTACAATGTCCGAAGCAATACTTACTGCCACCAGGTCGAGCAATGGAATGAGGTGATGAAACTCAATGCCGTTACTGATAGCAAATGCCTGCATGAACTTAAAACCCACACCGCAACCTGAAAGATGTTCGTAAGGATATGTATTATCCTCACGTTTGGCGTTCAGAATGGCGGTAGCCGGTGGAAGCACATCATCGGGCACATGGTGGTCGCAGATGATGAAATCAATACCTTTTTCTTTGGCATACGCTATTTCCTCTACGGCCTTAATGCCGCAATCCAGTACAATAACCAATCCTACACCTGTCTCGGCGGCATAGTTTACTCCTTTTGTAGATACCCCGTAACCTTCATTGTAACGGTCGGGAATGTAATAGTCAATGTTCGAATAGAACTGTTGAATGAACTTGTAGACTAAAGCCACTGCGGTAGTTCCGTCTACATCATAATCTCCGTAAATCAGAATACGTTTCTTCTTTCCCATTGCCTTATTAAGGCATTCAACGGCCACATCCATATCTTTCATCAGGAATGGGTCGTGCAAATCGGGCAATTGCGGGCGGAAAAACTTCTTGGCATCCTGCGCCTTTGTAATTCCCCGCTTCACCAATAATTCGCCAAGAATCGGACTAACCCCTAATTCTTGGGCCAGTTTCTGGCTTATCTCTGCCTGTTCGGATGTAATGGGTTGATAATTCCATTTGTGAGTCATTATTATATATTGTTTTTTCTTTTCCTGTCTCAGGGGTTGGGATGAATTCTGTCTCTTGATAAAAAGGCATATTTCCCAACAAGGTGTAAAGGTATGAAAAACTCTTGAAACGATGATGAATTCTATGAGAAAAACTTTTGGGATTAACAACGAATATCAGAATTTACCTATATTTATGGTTGTCTTTCCTCTGAAGAAAAAGGAAAATCAAAGCAGTTTCTTACCCTGTATGAATAATGCAGGGTAGCCTCTATTATTCATACTTCAGAAGTTAAGGGATTGTCATTTTGTCACTTTG
>NZ_DBDF01000186.1 GCF_002293435.1 Bacteroides sp. UBA939
CGGAAATAACGCATTCTCAGCCAACTTAAAATACAAAGTGACAAAATGATAATCCCCTTAACGCCTGCCGTATGGATAATACCGGCTAATGCTTTTACGGAATATTATCCAATAAGGCGGAATAGATTGGATTCAGGCGCAATAACCGGGGTACTCCAATCACAAACAGTTGCTTACGGGCACGGGTGAGGGCTACATTCAGTTTACGGTCAATCCGGATACCGTTTTCTTCTGTCATATTAGCCAGAAACTTTAATTGATAAGTACGATTTACGCAGAAAGAGTAAATGATGACGTCCCGCTCGCTGCCTTGAAACCGTTCGACAGTATCTACCAAGATGTTTTCTAAAGCCGGAATGCCTAAAGCGGCTATCTCACGTTTTATCAGGGCAATCTGGCTGCGATAGGGGGTGATGACTCCTAAGGTCAGGGCTGAATTGAAACCGGAACTGGTATCAGTACCGGAATCAGTACGATGCAATGGTAAGTGCGGAGTACGAGGATTGAAACCGGAACCGGTATCAGTACCGGGATCAGTACGATGCAATGGTAAGTGCGGAGTACAAGGATTGAAACCGGAACCGGGAACGGAGTTCAAATCAGAATTCGTGTCGGAGCTGATGCCGGGACTGATATTGGAACCCAAACCGGGATTGGAATCAATGCCGGAAACATTTGCCGAATATTGCTGATAGACAGCTTGAGCTAATCGAGCCACAAGTTTCGCCTCCGAATGATTAACCTTTGCCGATTGCGCCACAGATTCCGGAACGGACGGTAAGAAGGCAACCCGCTTATCCAATATATCAGCAAATTCACTTCCCAACAACTCCGGCGCCAGCGCAAGGTGACCATGCTGGTGGGGTAAGCCGACAGATTCTAATAGTCCACCGTAAAAAGCCTTGTTAGGAAAATGAGCCACTTCTACATTCATACGTCCCTGCCGACAAAGCATATCGCAGAAACGGTTCGTGAGAAATGACAAGCGGTCGGCAACAGATGGTGAATGGTGCGTGAGGGATGACGACCGGCTCGTAACGGCTTTACGATACAAACGTTCAAAAAGAGAATCTTTCAAGTTGTGCAAGCCTGCATCGTGCAGGCACTCTTCGCCGACTTCGGACTGATTTTCGGATTGCAGCACAACGGCCGGCAATTGCTTATGGTCGCCGATAAGAATGAACTTTCCGATGGCATTCCCGCCGGCAATATTACGCGCGCAAAGAAGCCCCAGCAGTTGCGGCTCCAATATCTGCGTGGCTTCATCCACAATAGCTACATCGAAAGATTTCAGGCGGAAAAGCTCAGTCTTCGTAGAAAGTGTGGCAACCGTACCGACAAAGATACGGCAACGTTCTATACGTGCATGTACTTCGCGCCGTGTGGAGCACGCCTCCAACACATTCTCTATCAAGTGGGCGCGGAATGAGGAATCGCAGGAAAGCTCGTTCCCGATACGGATAAAATCAACTTCCGGATTGATGGCGGAAAGGGCTTTGCAGATTTCGTCAACGGCGCGGTTGGTGTACGAAAGTAGCAGGATTTGTTTCCCTTCACGGTGGAAGACTTCTACCATACTGCGCAAGGCGCGGGAAGTCTTTCCGGTTCCGGGCGGACCGACAAGAAGAAAATAATCTTTTGCTGCTTGCGCTTTCAGGGTGATACGCGAGAAATCGTCGGGAGCGGAAGCGATATCCGCATCCAAAGAAGTGTCGAATTCTGCTTCACGTTGAAACAACAACAAGTCGCGGCGCTCCTTATTGGCGGAAAGAAAAGCGGAAAGTCCCAGGTACATACTGCGGAAAGAGGTATCCATGAAGTCATGCTCTACCGCATAACGGCTTCCGGAAGGAAGTACGGACGTGTTTTGTTGGGAAGCGCGAAGACGGATGCGGATGTCTGTGTCCGTAATCTGCTCAATGTTTCCTTTGAATACCATTTTGTTCGTTACATTGTCCGTGTCGTTATTGCGTTCATAGAGAACGATGGCGTCTCCTTCACGGAAGTTGGGCAACGTTTGGAGAGGCTCCGGCTCGCATTGGCATGTATTATCATGTTCGGAAGAATGAATATACCGGGAGGAACAATCGCATTGAGAGGAACTATTATGCCCGGAAGAGCAATCATGCTTAGAAGAACAATCATACTTAGAAGAGCAATCACCTCTTCTTGCCAATACCAGGTATGCTTTACGAGCATCTGCGGCATGGTTCTCACGGATAGTCAAGTCATGCAGTATTTCCCCCGCTTCACATTTCTCCGCCAGCGTAGATAGCCACAGGGCGGCAGCGCCGGTACGCCCTTCATAGTCAATGTCGCCTGACTTTGAAGTATATAATTCTTTCGTTATGAAATTATAGAGTGTGTGGAAGTAGCACTGTTCCAGCGGAGTAAGCGCTTTGATGCGTTGAGCCACGGCATCAATGGACGGATAGAGGAAACGCTTCCATAGAATGTTGTTCAGACCACGCTCGTTCAACGTATCCGGATTGATTTCTCTCAACCGCTCTGCCGTGTAGTACGGGCTGTTACGCAATTGTATCCCGTATTCATTAGCCACAATCCGGTTGCGCACATCCATTACACGGCGCACCATTGCCCACGACGGGCGGGCGGGATACAATAGCGGATAGCGGGTGTAGAGCAAGTATGCTTTTACTTTGCGGTGATCCATCCCCATGGAATACTCCAATACCGCCTGGTAGAGTAGCATCTGCACCTTATTATTCTCTTTCGGCTCTACCTTGCCGCGGATGGTGTATTCGTCGGCCTTGCCCGATTTCATTTCTATAAACGAAGACATGTCACGTTGCATATAGTCCAGGCGTCCTTGAAGTCCCAAGGCTTCGCAAATGTAAGTCGGTTCGAGCACTGCGTCCGTCTTGTCCAGTTCGTAGCCGGGAGTACGGAATGTTTCTGTAACCGTCTGCCTGATGTGCTCGAAATGGCGTTTGCAGTCGGCGAAGAACTCGTGTTCTTTTTCCTTGTCCAGCAAATCGGTGCATGCCGCCAGCTCGATAGCATAAGTACGGAAAGCCTTTTTCATACAATCCAGATAACCGGGTTCTTCCTGGGAGTAAATCCATTCGTCCAGGAAAAGGTTGGCGATATTACCAAGCAGCAAGGGGCGCGTATTATCGGGCGATTGCAAACGGGCAAGCAAATAATTGGCGGGATGATGCCCATACTCCTTGAAGCATTCCGCCAGCGAACTGATGTCTATCAGGTAGTCGGGTTCAAGTATGATGAAGGCGGGGGTTAATATTCCCGCTTCGTCTATTGCCACATCCAGCAGGTTGACTTGCGCATGTCTCCACAGCAGTTTGCAGGTTGTGGTGAATTCTTCGTTTACTTGAGGTATATTGTAGCGTACCCGCAACGGTTCGTCCGCAAGGGTATCCGTGGGTAATACATATAAATAGGTGTCGTCGGCATACTGGAAGCAGACGCGCATCCGGCGTACCCGTTCCTTGGCCGGGGGAGCTACTATATAAGTAGCGTCCGCACGGGGGAGCAGGCGGTAGAGTTCCGTGGGGATGTCCTCGCCCGTCAGGCGTTTGATGAAGAAGGACAATGTCTTGGCGTCCCGCAACAGGTTCTCGCGCGAAGGGTTCGACTGGCGGTTTAGTACGGCATTGGAGGTCAACCGGAAAGTATGCAGCCGGTTCTGCTCTACGATGGTAAGCCCGGCTTTCGACGCTACGAAACTGATACGGGCGGAGAGGTCGGTCATTTGCAGGTTGCCGTCCGGCATTTGCGTCCGGCAGATACGTTCCAATAGTTCGCGCAACTGGCGGTATGCAACCGTCAGCGGAATATTCCCGTCCCGGCAGACAGCAATCAGGAAGTTATAATATTCTTGTACTTCCGCTTCCATTAGGCTTCCGTAGAACTTTTATGGTTATTCATTATGATACTGCTAAATGATTATTTATTAGTGAGAATTGGTACGCGGACGACGCGGAATAAACGGATGAACGCGGAATAAACGGGGTACATGGGTTACGCGAGTTACACGGGTCACATGAGTTACACGGATTACACGGGTCACATGGATTACGCAGATTACATGAGTTACACGGATGAACGCAAAGACTATCTCTATTCTCCTCCT
>NZ_DBDF01000039.1:0-415 GCF_002293435.1 Bacteroides sp. UBA939
CACAGGCTTTCAGCGATTTATGCGAATTTAAAGCGCGTTTTTCTGCGTGATTTTTAGGCGTTTTTTGCGCGTTTTTCGTGCATTTTTGATCAATTTCAGACGTTTTTTTGCTGTTTTTCGGCGTATTTTTGGTGTTTTTCGCGTGATTTTCCGCCTTTTTTGGCTTGTTTTCGATTGCTTTCTCCACTCTTTTGTAGCGGTTTTCGTCTCCAGTCTCCACCCTTTCCCCATCATTTTTTGCCCTTTTACACAAAGGGTTCAATTCTTCGGGAGTGAAGTATCCGTCTTCATCAATGATGAACAACTGGTAGTTGAGAATGATTTTTTTGAGGTAGGCGAAGGAAATGTTCTTGCCTCTGCAGAAAGGACGAAGGTAATCCAACGTGGCACACGGTTCGGGAAGGAGAGCCAACTT
>NZ_DBDF01000039.1:556-9537 GCF_002293435.1 Bacteroides sp. UBA939
ACATTCAAACGTAAGATTTCTTACGTGAAACTTTTCCCGTATTTTTATACTGCAAAGGTATAAAAATGATAATTTATGGCAAATGTGCGGTTTGGAGAAAAAAACGCCGTCAGAATATGCTGTAAGCCCTATTTTTCCCGCTAAACCGCACATTTGCTAATTTTTCACTTTAACACAACATTAACATTTGAGATTCCCCTTTAGAGAAGGGTATATGATATCTTCAAAAGAATATCGAAGAATAATATCCATAAATTCATTATTTATCCTTATATTTGAAGAGTTATAACATCAGTTCAGCGAGATGAAAGCACTACATTCTTTATGTATTATTCTGGGAATATTTTTTTGCGCAAACAGCATGAAATCCCAAACAATCAAAAACAGAGACTCTATTATCGAGTCTGCCGTAAACGACATATCCGTCGACAATATGAAAGCGCTAATACAGGATTTGGTTGGTTTCCATAACCGGAACAACCTAAGTAGCATGACGCACCCGACCCAGGGAATAGGAGCCACCGCCGAATACCTGTATCAAAAGGTCAACACATATATTCCGTCCTCAAACGAAAGGCTTTCCGTAGAAAAAGCGTTTTATACAATCGGCGGACCGGGAACACGCCTGGGACGAGAAGTAACCGTATGCAACGTGATTGCAACCATACAGGGCAGCAATCCGGATGATGATCGGAAGATTGCCCTTCTTGCCCATTTTGATAATCGTAACGGAAACGGAAGCGACTCCATCCGATATGCGCCGGGAGCAAACGATGACGGTAGTGGCGTTGCCTGCCTGATGGAAATTACCCGCTTGCTTTCCCGTATAGACCTGCCTGTCACTCTGAAAATTATGTTCCTTTCCGGTGAAGAACACGGGCTTTATGGAGCACAATACATGGCGAATAAAGCCAAACAGGAAAACTGGAATCTGATTGCTGTACTCAACAACGACATGATAGGCAACGGAAACGCCAGTGAAACAAATACACACAACAACACGATGCTGCGCGTTTTTTCCGAGAATATCCCTGCCATTGAAACGGATGAAATGAAACGGATACGAGTTTACAACTCCGCTGAAAATGACAGTCCTTCACGCCAATTGGCGCGTTATATCAAAGAGACGGGCGAGCGTTATGTTGATAATACAACAATCAAACTGATTTACCGTAACGATCGTTTCGGACGTGGTGGCGACCATACCCCTTTCAGCCGGAAAGGATATGCAGCAGTGCGTATCTGTGAAATGCACGAGAATTACGACCGCACCCATCAATATGTACGGGAGGAAAACGGAATCAGATACGGAGATGAAATCGAAGGTATCGACTTTGAATACCTTCGCAAGAACACCGGCATCAACTTGTCATCTGTTGCTAATTTAGCCTTGGCTCCCTCTGTTCCGGAAAATGTGCGCCAGGAAGTATCCAAACTGACAAATTATTCCGCTCTCCGCTGGGATTCGCCCAAACAAGGGAAAAAACCGGCTTGCTACTACGTTCTGATTCGCGAAACCGATCAATCCCAATGGCAAACGAAAATCCGCGTTGAAGGAACCGAAGCTCGTATCCCTTACAGCAAAGACAATTACTTTTATGCAGTTCAAAGTGTGGATGCCGAAGGGCATGAAAGTCTGGCAGTGTTCGCAACAGGAGGAGATTGAGTCAGTCTCAATAATCCCAAATTCAGATTATACCGAACGAACCTACATTATTCATAGTGTAAGTTAAAAGAAAGATAAAACTCTGTGTCTCTGTGACTCTGTGTTCAAGCATAAATTCTCATTTATGACGAGACACTTATGAATAAAAATCCCCCTTCTGCCGTTTCATCGACAAAAGGAGGATTTCCCTAACTGATTATGGAGAACTTTCTTTTATTTCAAATCTTTCAATTCCCAGCCCAATGCACTGGCTCCCAGTACTGCAGCATCAGAATCTTTCAATTCGGACATCTTCAGCTTGGTTTTTCCTTTAAAGATAGTCAGCACATTTTCATCAAGACTCTTTTGGATAGGCTTGAAGATGTAATCTCCGGATTTAGCCAATCCGCCAAACAAGATGATGGCTTCGGGACTGGAGAAAGCGATAGCGTCCGCCAAAGCTTCACCCAGAATATTACCTGTAAAATCGAAGATATCTTGTGCCAGCTTGTCACCCTGAACGGCTGCATCATAAACATCTTTGGAGGTAATGTCTTCGGCAGGGACAGAACGCAGCAAACTCGGTTCAGTGCGTGCAGCGAGGAATTCACGAGCCGTACGCGCCACACCGGTAGCCGAGCAATAAGTTTCCAGACAACCGTGACGACCGCATCCGCAGAGGCGTCCGTTCTCACGACGCATGATAACGTGTCCCAATTCTCCGGCAAAACCGTCGTGACCATAAACCATCTGACCGTTGATAACGATACCGCTACCCACACCTGTACCCAGGGTAATCATGATAAAATCTTTCAGACCGCGCGCTGCACCGTACGTCATTTCACCGATAGCTGCGGCGTTAGCGTCGTTGGTTAAAGCAGTAGGGATACCCAGACGTTCTTCAAACATGGCTGCCAGAGGTATTATACCTTTCCACGGCAAATTCGGTGCGAATTCGATAGTTCCGCTATAATAGTTACCATTGGGGGCACCGATACCGATACCTTTAATTTTATCCACGCCACCATTGGCGATAATCAAAGGCAACAGATTTTTGCAGACTTCGTCTACATAATCATCCACTTTCTCGTGAGATCCGGTTTTAATAGAGCCACTTGTAATAATAGTTCCGCGTGCATCTACAATACCAAAGACAGTGTTTGTACCGCCTATGTCAATGCCCACTACGTAAGGTTTTTCCATGTTTGAATTCATGATACTAATGTTTTGTTTAAAGGGTTAATAATTCGTAATGGTTACAAATTACACAAAGAAAAACGACACTTCAAAATCTTTTTTAAAAAAAGTTCATTCCGCTTGCAACTTTTCGTAGTATCCTCACGTCTAATAGTCAAAATTAACAGGAATAAAGACTAAAAGAGTGACGACGTGATACATCTAACAAACATTAACAAGACCTACAACAACGGAGCGCCGCTGCATGTGCTCAAGGGTATTAACCTCGACATCAAGCGGGGTGAATTTGTTTCCATCATGGGAGCTTCAGGTTCCGGCAAGTCCACTTTACTTAATATATTAGGTATATTGGATAATTACGATACCGGCGAGTATTACCTGAACGGTACGCTCATTAAACATCTCAGTGAAACAAAGGCGGCTGAATACCGGAACCGTATGATTGGTTTCATCTTCCAGTCTTTTAACCTGATTAACTTCAAGAACGCCGTGGAGAATGTAGCTCTCCCGCTTTTTTATCAAGGAGTAAGCCGACGCAAGCGTAATGCCATGGCGTTGGAGTATCTCGACCGTTTAGGATTGAAGGATTGGGCGCACCACATGCCGAATGAAATGTCCGGCGGACAAAAACAACGCGTAGCCATTGCACGCGCGCTTATCACCAAACCGCAAATCATCCTTGCCGACGAACCTACCGGAGCGCTCGACAGTAAAACCTCCATAGAAGTGATGCAAATCCTTAAAGACCTGCACCGGATGGGTATGACTATCGTAGTTGTTACTCATGAAAGCGGGGTTGCCAACCAGACCGATAAGATTATCCATATCAAAGACGGTATTATCGGCAGCATCGAAGAGAATCTGTTTCATGATGCATCTCCTTTCGGAAAAGATGGTTTCATGAAATAGAATGGTAACAGCTTTATTATCTTTAATTATTTATCTCCCTATATTATGTTAGACCTTTGGCAAGAAATATACGGTACCATCAAACGGAATAAGTTGCGTACATTCCTCACGGGGTTTGCCGTGTCATGGGGCATCTTTATGCTCATCGTGTTGCTGGGCGCCGGTAATGGCATTATCCATGCTTTCGAACAATCATCCTCGGAACGCGCTTTGAATTCTATCCGCATTTTTCCGGGATGGACTACCAAGCCGTATGAGGGATTGAAAGAAGGTCGTCTCATCCTTTTGGAGAATAATGACTTGGATGCTACCGAAAGGTATTTTTCGGATAATGTAATCAGTGTAGGCGCTACTGTACGGCAAAGCAATATAAACGTCAGTTTCGGACAGGAATATGTCAATATTTCCTTGTTGGGAGTGCATCCCAATTATACGGAGGTGGAAACCGTAAAGACAACAGATGGACGCTTTATCAATCATAATGATTTGAAAGAAAGACGGAAAGTCATTGTTCTTCATAAAAAAACGGCTGAAATTCTGTTTGAAAAATCACATATCGAACCCATCGGACAGTTTGTCAATGCCAGCGGAGTCGCTTATCAGGTAGTAGGCATCTACAATGACCAGGGCGACCGCCAAGCCAGCGAAGCCTACATTCCTTTTTCGACCTTACAGACAATCTATAACAAGGGGGAACGATTGAATAATATTATTTTCACCACTAAGGATTTGGAAACCATAGAAAGCAATGAACTCTTTGAAGCCAATTATCGTAGGGTTATCGGCGCCAACCGTCGTTTCGACCCCACAGATGATGGCGCTATCTATATATGGAACCGTTTCACCAATTATCTGCGAACACAGAGTGCAATGGGAATCTTGCGCATAGCCATTTGGGTAATCGGTATTTTTACTCTGTTGAGCGGAATTGTCGGAGTATCGAACATCATGCTGATTACAGTGAAAGAACGTACCCGTGAATTCGGTATTCGTAAGGCGCTTGGAGCAAAACCCATCTCCATCCTTTGGCTGATTATCGTGGAGAGTGTTACCATCACGACCCTATTCGGGTATATCGGTATGGTAACGGGTATTGGCGTCACGGAGTGGATGAATTCAGCCTTTGGTAATCAGACTATGGATGCAGGTATGTTCCAGCAAACCATGTTCTCAGACCCGACTGTAGACTTGAGTATTGCCATACAAGCTACGCTTACGCTGATTATTGCCGGCACGCTGGCAGGGTTCTTCCCTGCAAGGAAAGCGGTAAGTATCAGCCCGATAGAAGCGTTAAGAAGCGATTAATGATGAACGGCTAACGATGGACGTAGAAGTATTAATCACTAATCACTAAACATTAATCACTATACAACATGAGAATAGATATAGATTCTTGCGAGGAAATCCTCATCACGATTACGAGAAACAAGACGCGAAGCTTGCTGACAGCTTTCGGTGTGTTCTGGGGTATCTTTATGCTGGTGACACTTATTGGTGGTGGACAAGGTATGCAAGAAGAAATGAATTCGCAATTCGAAGGCTTTGCCACGAACTCTGCATTCCTCGTTTCACAAAGAACAGGTGAGGCATATAAAGGTTTTCGTAAAGGACGTTTATGGATGTTGGAAATTTCGGATATCGAGCGTTTGCGCAAAGGAGTCGAAGAGCTTGACGTAATTACTCCCTCCATTTCATACTGGGGGAGAACTGCCATACATGAAGATAAGAAGTATGACGCTAATGTCCAGGGATTGTATCCTGACTATGGGAAAATAGAACATCAGGAAATGACTTATGGCCGTTTCATTAACGATGTGGACATTCAGGAGTCGCGCAAGGTTTGTGTCATAGGCAAGCGCGTTTATGAAAGTTTGTTTCGTTCGGGTCAGAACCCGTGTGGAGAATACATCCGGGTGGATGGTATTTACTATCAGGTAATCGGCATGTGTTCGTCCGAAGGGAACATCAATATTCAGGGACAGGCTTCGGAGGCTATTACTTTACCCTATAGCACCATGCAGCAGGCATACAATCTGGGTAACCGGATGCATGTGCTTTGTTTCACCGTGAAACCGGGCGTCAAGGTTACCGATATCCAAGAAAAAGTAGAACGCATTGTGAAAGCAGCCCATTATATCTCTCCGAATGATAAGCAGGCAACAATGATGTTGAATGCGGAAGCCATGTTCTCCATGATAGATAACCTGATGACGGGAATTCGTATCCTGATTTGGATGGTTGGTTTGGGAACTTTGTTTGCCGGAGCTATCGGAGTATCGAATATTATGATGGTGACGGTGCGTGAACGTACAACGGAAATAGGTATACGCCGTGCCATTGGCGCCCGCCCGTGGGATATCTTGCAGCAAATCCTTTCTGAAAGTATGGTGCTGACCACTATTGCCGGTATGGCGGGAATTAGTTTTGCCGTACTTGTGTTGCAAGTACTGGAAGCGGCTGCCAATGATCCGGGAAATATCACTACTCACTATCAGGTATCTTTTGGATTGGCTATAGGTACTTGCGCTTTGCTGATTGCTTTAGGGGTACTTGCCGGTCTGGCTCCGGCTTACCGGGCTATGGCGATTAAGCCGATTGAGGCGATAAGGGATGAGTAAGAAGTTGAAAATTGAAAGTTGAGAGTTGAAAATTAGTACTGGAAATAAAATAATAATATATAATCGTATGAAAAAGTATTTGAAAATCGCATTGTTGGTGGTAATAGCTGCCATTTTCATCTTTACGTTTGTGTTTCTTTATCAGAAGTCCAAACCGAAGATTACAGTTTATGAAACGGTGGAGCCACAAATTGCCGATCTTGAAAAAACAACGGTGGCAACCGGAAAGGTGGAGCCGAGGGATGAGATTCTTATCAAGCCCCAGATATCAGGTATCATTGACGAGTTGTACAAGGAAGCAGGACAGGCTATACACAAAGGTGAGGTGATTGCCAAAGTGAAAGTAATTCCCGAATTGGGTACGCTGAACGCTGCCGAGAGCCGCGTGCGTCTGGCAGAACTCAATGCTAAACAGGGTGAAACGGACTTCTCCCGTACAGAGAAGTTGTTTAACGACAAACTGATTAGCCGTGAAGAATATGAAAAAGCCGAGGTGGGTGTGAAACAAGTGCGTGAAGAATTGCAAACAGCTAAGGATAACCTGGAAATTGTGAAGGAAGGTATTACAAAAAGCAGTGCTTCTTTTTCAAGTACGCTTATCCGTTCTACTATCGACGGTTTGATACTGGATGTTCCTGTAAAGGCCGGTAACTCGGTAATCATGAGTAATACGTTCAATGACGGTACTACAATTGCTACAGTTGCCAACATGAACGATCTTATCTTCAGAGGAAAGATTGACGAGACGGAAGTAGGACGTGTTCATGAAGGTATGCCGGTGAAACTGACTATCGGTGCGTTACAGAACTTGTCATTTGAAGCTATGCTGGAATATATTTCTCCGAAAGGTGTGGAAGAAAACGGTGCCAATCAATTTGAAATCAAGGCGGCTATTCGTGTGCCCGACTCTGTGATGATTCGTTCGGGTTATTCCGCCAATGCGGAAATTGTGCTTGAACGTGCGCCGAAAGCATTGACTTTGCCTGAAAGTACGATTGAGTTCAGTGGTGACAGCACGTTTGTGTATATTATGACGGATAGTGTGCCTGCCCAGAAGTTTGAACGTAAGCAGATACAAGTGGGCATGAGCGACGGTATCAAGATTGTCGTCAAAGATGGTTTGAGCGGCAAGGATAAAGTACGTGGCGCAGAAAAGAAAGATAAGTAGGCTTTCATAAATCATTTATTATAACTCAATATTATCATTGGAATATGAAAAATAAATTAATCATAGCATGTCTTATGTTGGGAGGTATTTCGGCTCAGGCTCAGGAAGGCTGGACGCTACGCCAATGTATTGATTACGCTATCGAGCATAATATAGATATACGCCGGGCGGCCAATGTTGCGGAACAGAATGCAGTAAACGTGAATACGGCTAAGTGGGCGCGTCTGCCGAACTTGAATGGTAGTGCAGGGCAAAACTGGAATTGGGGGCGTACGGATATGCGTGTAAAAGATGAGGATACCGGTGCCGAATCGGTAGTCTATATGAATACGAGTAGCAATAGTACCAGTATGTCTTTATCTACCAGTATTCCTATTTTTACAGGTTTCGAGATTCCTAATCAGTATGCTTTGGCTCAACTGAATTTAAAAGCGGCTACGGCGGATTTGGAAAAGGCGAAAGAGGATATTTCCATTAATATAGCCTCCGCCTATTTGCAGGTTCTGTTCAATCAGGAATTGCATCAAGTAGCTTTAGGACAGGTGGAACTAAGTAAAGAACAGTTTGCACGTATTTCCCGTCTTGCTGAATTAGGTAAGGCATCGCCTGCCGAAGTTGCAGAGGCAAAGGCACGTGTTGCTCAGGATGAGATGAGCGCCGTACAGGCTGATAACAATTATCAATTAGCCTTGCTTGACCTCAGTCAACTTATTGAATTAGAGACTCCGGAAGGTTTTACTTTGTCGACTCCTTCTGTTAAGTTGAATTTAGTTCCTCTTACTCTTCCCGATGAAGTATATCAGATGGCATTGGGTAATAAAGCTTCTATTCAGGCTGCGCAATATCGCTTGGAAGGAAGTAAACATAGTATTCGTATTGCCCAGAGTGGACTTTATCCTCAGTTGAACTTAAATGGTAGTCTTGGTACGGATTATTATTCTTCGCTTAACCGTAATTTCAGCCAGCAGATGGAAGATAATTTTAAAAAGTATGTCGGCTTAAGCCTAAGCGTTCCCATCTTCAACCGTTTCTCAACCCGCAACCGCATACGCTCAGCCCGGCTGCAACAAGAGAACTACTCTCTGCAATTGGACAATGCCAAGAAGACGCTTTACAAGGAAATTCAGCAGGCGTGGTACACTGCGCTTGCTTCCGAAAGCAAATACACCAGTAGCAGTATTGCTGCTGAAGCGAGTGGAGAGTCTTTCAGGCTGATGAGTGAGAAATATGACAAGGGCAAAGCTACCGCCGTAGAGTACAACGAAGCGAAACAGAATCTGATGAAAGCCCAGTCCGATGAATTGCAGGCAAAATATGAATATCTGTTTCGTACGAAGATATTAGATTTCTATAAAGGAATCCCTGTCGAGTGACGTACAAATAATGCATGGTAAAACAGCTTCTAAAGTTGTCATGCTATTTTCTTAAGTAGCTGTTCATAATT
>NZ_DBDF01000039.1:9639-16400 GCF_002293435.1 Bacteroides sp. UBA939
CCGGAAGATAAAAAGAGATCCGCGTCTAAAAAATGATAGTATAAACTAATTATGAACAGCTACTTACATATTTCCAAATAACTTTTTTAGTGTCTTTTCCTTGAAAATCCTTCTTTGGCTGTGAAGTCGAGGGAGGATTTTCTGTATATTTGTCGCATGCAACCTTATATAAGTATAATCATTCCCTTTTTCGGCAAGGCGGATCCGGTGCTTTTACAACGATGCCTTGATTCCATCCAACGGCAAGGTATGGAAAAGGAAACTTATGAACTCATAGTGACGGATGACGACGGAAAAGGCTTGGGAGCTGCCCGCAATAAAGGCATGCGCCAGGCGACAGGCACTTATCTGATGTTTGTAGATGCGGACGATTATCTCTTACCGGGTTTTACCCAATGTATTCCTCATTTAATGTCGGAACATCCGGACGTCTTCTCGTTCAAGATGTGCAAGGTCAAGGAAAAAGCTTTTAAACCTCATTTTTCTATTCTTTTTTGGATAACATATGAATCCGGAGCAGAGTATTTAGAGAGTCAGAACTTTACCGGTAGCGCTTGCGGGCATTTCTTTCGTCGCCGGTTCTTGAACGATCATGATATTACCTTCGCGGAGGAATGTTATCATGAGGATGAAGACTTTCTGGTAAAAGCATATTGCCGGGCAAGCACAACGGTGGTTACGAATGGGCATTTCTATGGCTATTACATAAATCCGTCTTCCATCACTCGGCAACGTTCTTTGGAGATGCGTTTGCGACGATTGACCGATTTTCATAAAATGCTTCACCGTATGAAAGACTTGTACCTTTCTGTTGAAGCCGCTGAAGGGTTGGAGTCTGAGAAAACCATGGGGGTAAAACGGCGTTTGAGTTTCTTGACTATTGATTATATCCGATTACTTTTGCGAAACCGGAGTCCGGAATTGCAGAAGAAATTTAAAGCTTTGAAGTCTGAGGGTTTTCTTCCGTTATCTAAAGCTGATTATACCTGGAAATATCGGATAGCTCGCATCATTATCAATTTCTTTGTTTAGGTATGAGAATATTACTGATTGGGGAATGTAGTAATTTGCATTGGAACTTAGCAGAAGGATTGCGTGCTTTAGGGCATGAAGTCCGTACGGCAGCCAGTGATAATGGCTGGCGAAAATACTCGTATGATATATCCTTGAATCGCCCGACAAACAGTTTCATGGACGGGATCGGATGTATGTGCCGTATATTGTATCATCTTCCTGAATTCCGTGGATATGATGTGGTACAAATTACGCACCCCTATTTTCTTCGCATCCGTTCGGAACGCGCTTTACCTGTTTATCATTACTTGAGACGCCATAATAAGAAAGTCTTTTTGGGAGCTTTTGGAACTGACTATTATTATGCAAAGGCATGTATGGAGACTGATATCTTTCGTTATTCCGACTTCAAGATAGGAGATAAGTATAGAGATACTCCGGAGAATCGGACAGAGATACAAGAATGCTTGTACGGTGGCACTGCTAAAGCTAATCAAATTATCGCGAAGAGTTGTAACGGCATAATTGCCTGCCTTTGGGAATATCATGTTTCTTATCTACCTCACTTCCCGGAGAAAACAGCCTTCATTCCTCTACCCATTGATTTGCGGGAAATAACGTCCCGGGTTCGCAGTGTGCCGGAGATCCTGAATTTCTTTATCGGTATTCAGTCGGCACGTAGTAATTTGAAAGGTACTGATGTGATGCTCCCCGTCCTGCAAGCAGTACAGCGCAAGTATCCCAATCTTTGCCGTATCACCGAAGTACACGATGTGCCCTATGCCCGCTATCAGCAACTGATGGATGACGCCGACGTCCAGTTAGACCAACTGTATTCTTATACTCCCTCTATGAATTCACTGCTTGCCATGGCAAAAGGGGTAACCGTAGTAGGAGGAGGCGAACCGGAAAATTACAAAATCATTAACGAAACGGAACTTCGCCCCATCATCAACATCTTGCCGGACGAACAGGATATTTACCGGAAATTGGAAGATATAGTCCTGCATAAGGAACGTATTCCCGACTTATCTGCACAAAGCATTGAATACGTAAACAAACATCATAACTACATCAAAGTAGCCCGCCAATACCTGGGATTTTGGGAGACGCACTGATTGCCCTCATGAGGTAATTCTGTTTATCGCACACGCATGCGCATGTGCGCATATACGAAAACAAATATACAAAAGTTCAATATATAAAGAATATTACTTATATTTGCATAGTGTAAACTTATAGTATATGAAAAATACAGCACTATATCTTATCTATTTGCTCTTATTCAGTAGCATGAGTTATGCCCAGGAAGGCAGAATGTTTACTGCCGATAAAGAATTATCAAGCAGTATGATTAATAAAGTCTTCCAAGACCACGATGAAATAATATGGATTGCAACAGAAGACGGGTTGAACCGGTACGATGGGGCTAAATTCACGGTGTACAAGCACGATAAAGAAAACCCCCATTCATTATTGAACAACTATGTGCGAGTGCTTTACGAAGACAGCCGGAAACGACTCTTTGTCGGAAGCCTGAAGGGACTGCAAATCTATGACCACGAAACGGCACAATTCATCACCATCCCCATGGAGCTTATTAACGGGATTAAGATAGAGGCCAACATCTCTGCCGTTATTGAACGTAAGAACGGAGAAATACTCGTCGGAACCTCAGGGCACAGCCTGTTTTTATTAGAGACACAAGACGACGGCAACATGGTCGTCAGGCAATTACCACGAAACATTCCAAGTGACATCATCACTTGCCTGTACGAAGACCAGCAAGGCTTCCTGTGGGTAACCACCGGCGATAACGGCATATTCCGGATAGACCGGAATAACCAACAGAAACAATACCTGAGCGAAAAAGGAATAGCATGGAATACCATTTCCGGCATTTGCGAAGATAAATACGGCAATCTCTATATGGGAAGCATGCAGAAGGGATTATTTCAATATAACTACGTAAAGGAAACATTTACTCCTATTATATACGACTCAATTCCCAAGCACTCCATTAAAGTTGCATACGAAACCGGACAAGAGGAGATTCATATCGTCACTGCCTACAAAGAAACATCTACCCTGTATTACGACGCAATTCCCAACTTCCCCATTAAAGCCTTGTACCCAACCGAACAAGATGAGATTTATATCGGCACGGACGGAAACGGTATCAAAATCTACAATATCCAGGACAAAAAAATACGGGACAGCAACTCCAGCGTTACAGCCTTCAACCTGAATAAAGCCAAAGTACACTCCATACTGAAAGACAAATTAGGCAATACCTGGTTGGGCTTCTACCAGAAAGGCGTCATGATACTCCCGGCTACGTCCAATGAATTCAAATATACAGGTTACAAATCATCCGTCAGCAATATCATCGGCTCAAGTTGCGTGATGTCTGTTTTCAAAGACCACAGCGGAACTGTATGGGTAGGTACGGATGGCGACGGAATCTATGGCATCTCTCCCGACGGTACACAAAGCGCTCATTTCACATCTACAGGAAATCCACGCTCTGTTCCCTCCACCATAATGAGCATTTACGAAGATTCTAACCACAACCTGTGGATAGGCTCATACCTGAACGGTATGGCCAGGATGAATACCAAAACCGGGGAGTGTACTTATATCAACTTGGTAGACTACAAATCAAACCAGGTACAAAACGTCTATTGCTTTGCCGAAGACAATAATAAGAACCTGTGGATAGGAACAATGGGACACGGTATCTTCTACATGAACCTTAATACAGGTAAAATCAACCTCTTCCCTATCCCCGAAACCGTAGACGAATGGAGCAAACCGGAAATGCTGCCCAATGCGTGGATCAATTGTCTGCTACATACTGCCGACGACAAGCTATATATAGGAACATACGACGGCCTGGCTTGCCTGGATATAAAGAAAATGAACTTCAATACTGCCCTCAGAACAAAAAGGATATTACCCGACGAAGTTGTCCATGCCCTGTACGAAGACCACACAGGTGGCATTTGGATTGGCACGTCCAAAGGCTTAAGCCATCTGAATCCCCAAACAATGGACATCCGCGAATACACCATAGAAGACGGTTTACCCAGCAACCTCATTTGTTCTATCCAGGGAGACGACAACGGTTATCTCTGGATCAGTACCGGTTACGGAATCAGCCGTTATAATCTGCAGAACCATAGTTTCATCAATTTCTATGCCAACGACGGATTGCAGGGCAATGAGTTCAGTAAAGGAGCCGGCTTTACCAGCCCCACGAGAGAAATCATATTTGGCGGAACCAACGGTATTACCTATTTCAATCCGCAGGAAATAACCAATCCCAATACGAAACCGGAAATACGGATTACAGACTTCAGTATTCATGAAAAGACCGTCACGAAAGGAATGAAGTCCGGAAGTTATGACATTGTAGACACAACAATCATGGATGCTGACCTCTTCCGGTTATCTCATAAAGACAATTCCTTCAGTATTGAGTTCTCTGCCATGGAATTCTACAGTCCGGAACGAATCACTTACATGTATTCGCTCGGCAATTCAAACTGGGTCAGCCTGCAACAAGGTACAAACCGGGTTTCGTTCAGCAACCTGTCTCCGGGTACTTACACATTCCAGGTGAAGGCGAAGGACTATAACTCCTACTCCGATACGAAAGAGATAACCGTTATTATCTTTCCTGCCTGGTATGCGTCCGGGTGGGCTAAGCTGATATATATTATCCTCGCACTGGGCATCATTTATGTAATCATCATGCAAGTGCGCCACCGCTACCGCGCCCGCCAGGAAATCATGGAACACATTCATGCCGAACAAATCAATGAAGCGAAACTGCAATTCTTTATCAATATATCCCATGAGATACGTACGCCGATGTCTCTCATCATCAGTCCGCTACAAAAGCTGATGGCCACGGACAAAGAGAAAGAACGGCAGAAGAACTATCACACCATCTACCGGAATGCAGAACGCATACTCCGCCTGGTAAACCAACTGATGGACATCCGCAAGATAGACAAAGGACAAATGGCTCTTAAGTTTCAGGAGATGGACATCGTGGGGTTCGTCCGCGATTTGTACTATACCTTCGAGTACCAGGCAAAGACTAAACACATCACCCTGAACTTCCAACCCGACATGGAGAAGCTACCGGCATGGATAGACCCGAAGAACTTCGACAAGGTTATCCTGAACATACTTTCCAATGCCTTCAAGTTTACCCCGAAGAACGGCGAAATCAATATTTACCTGCGCACGGGCGAAGACCTGAATACCTCCAAAGCCCTGCGGCATTACTTTGAGATAGTAGTAGAGGATAGCGGCATCGGAATTGAACCGGCAGAGATAGGACGAATCTTTGAACGTTTCTATCAAATCCGCAACAGCCATAACAACTCTAATGTAGGTACCGGCATCGGTCTGCACCTGAGCCGTTCGCTAACAGAGTTGCATCACGGAATAATACTGGTCGAGAACAATACAGGAAAGCCCGGTTCGCGCTTCACAATGCGCCTTCCCTTGGGTAAAGCACACCTGACGAAAGAAGAGATTGATGAGAATCCGACCCACAACTACGATTCCATACATGATGCCACACCTGTGCTTTCGCCTGCCGAGAACGAAGATGGGAAAGTGCGTTCCAAAACAAAACACAACGTTGTAGTTGTAGAAGATGATGAAGAAATACGGAAATACATCTGCCGGGAACTGGCAAGCGACTTCCACATGCACGAGTTCACCAACGGAAAAGATGCGCTGGCTTGGCTGCTATCCTGCAAAAAAGCGCCGGAACTCGTTATCAGTGATATCATGATGGCTGAAATGGATGGTCTGACCCTTTGCCGGAAGATAAAACAGAATGTAACCGTAAACCATGTACCTGTTATTCTGCTCACCGCCAAGTCGAGGGAAGAGGATAAGCTGGAGGGTTTGGGACATGGCGCCGATGCGTATATCGTTAAGCCGTTCAACATTGAGGTATTGAGAAAAACAGCTCTGAACCTTATCAAGAGCCGTGAGGTGATGCGCAACAGTTTCAGTGGAAACCAGATACAGGAGGACAGACTACAGAAACTGAATGTGCCGTCGCCGGATGACAAGCTGCTGAATAAGGTAATGAAGATTATCAATGAGAATCTGAGCAATCCCGATTTGAATGTGGAGATGATAGCCACCGAAGTGGGTATCAGTCGCGTGCATCTCCACCGCAAGCTGAAGGAGCTTACTAATCAATCTACCCGCGACCTGATACGCAACATCAGGCTAAAGCAGGCGGCAACACTGTTGAATGATAAGCGCCACAGCATCAGCGAGGTGGCAATGCAGACGGGGTTTGCAAACGTAACTTATTTCTCTACGGCATTCAAGGAGTTGTATGGTATCACTCCGACAACCTATATGGAGGAGCATTTGAAGGCTGCCAAGTCGGAGAAGCGAAAAGTTAGAAAGTTGAATCGGAAGATTGAAGATTGAAAGTTGAAAGTTGAGAGCAGAAAGTTGAGAGTTGAAAGTTGAGAGTTGAGTTGAATTTTGAATAAAATCTCGCACTTCATTTATATTATTGATTATCAGTAGTATCTCTATTTGAATATCAGAAGTATCTCTATAATGATTATTGAGAGTATCTCTATTCTCCTCCTCCCGGGAGGAGGAGTACCCGTAGGGGGAGGTGGTAGGAGAAGAAGAATTCCTTAGATTTATGATTAATAGGTATTTGTTTTACCTACCACCTCCCCCCTTCGGGG
>NZ_DBDF01000214.1 GCF_002293435.1 Bacteroides sp. UBA939
GAGGAGAATAGAGATACTACTGAGATATTACTGAGATACTACTGAGTATCAACAAATATCATACAGTTACACAAACTGGTACCTAAGCATAAAATCAATCAATAAAATGGCATTAATAAAATCAGTTAGAGGTTTTACTCCCGAGTTTGGAGAAAACTGTTTTTTGGCAGAAAACGCGGCTATCATCGGAGACGTAAAAATGGGACGCGATTGCAGTATTTGGTACAGCACCGTGCTACGCGGAGACGTAAACTCCATCCGCATCGGAGACGGAGTGAACATACAGGACGGCAGCGTACTGCATACATTATACGAGAAGTCGACAGTAGAAATAGGTAATCACGTATCCGTAGGGCACAACGTAACGATCCACGGGGCAACCATCAAGGACTACGCGCTGGTGGGGATGGGGTCAACGATTCTTGACCACGCCGTTGTAGGCGAAGGAGCCATCGTTGCAGCCGGTTCGCTGGTTCTGAGCAACACCGTCATCGAACCGGGAAGCATTTGGGGAGGCGTACCTGCCAGGTTCATCAAGAATGTGGATCCGGCGCAGGCAAAAGAGCTGAACCAGAAGATAGCGCACAACTATCTGATGTATTCCGATTGGTACAAGTGAGGATTCGAAATTAATCATACTCAAGCGTTTCTCAGGCATAGAAAGCTGACCGGCACAGGAAAAGAATATTCGGGCAGGCTTGCAAATATACCCGCTTTCTGAATTATATTCTCAAATATGTCGTATCTTTGTCACATTCTCCGGCAAGGAGCAATAACTATTTTTAGCAAAATGAATATGAATCCGGATATACCGAAACAACCAGTCATCGTATCCCTGACTTCATTTCCGGCGGCGATACCGTATGCCTTCCAGGCCATTCAATCCATTCTGGATGGTTCCGTTCTTCCCAACAAGGTTATTCTTTACCTTACCATTTCGCAGTTTGGCGAGAGTGGAATTCCGCAGGAACTCCTGAAACTGGCAAATGACAACCCTGTTTTTGAAATACGGAACTACGACAGGGATATTCGCTCGTACCGGAAATTGATCCCCGCATTGAAAGATTTCCCTGATGCTGTAATAGTGACGGTTGACGACGATGTGGCATACCACAAAAACATGTTGAGAGACCTGCTGCGCCTGCACGAACAGATTCCCAATGCGATACTGGCACACCGCGCCAAACGGATAAAATTAGACGCTCCATATCGTAAATGGAGAAAATACAGATGGTACAGCTTTCTGATAAAAAAAATCCATTCCGGCTTTACGAACATACAAACCGGTGTTGGGGGCGTGTTGTATCCACCCAATTCCCTGAAGGCGGAGATGCTTGACGTGGAATTATTCACAGAAATTGCGCCGACAACGGACGATATATGGTTCTGGGCGGCGGCAGTGGCTAATGGCATCCAAATTGTGCCTGTTCCTTTCGGGCATAACAAGCCACGCAGTCTTAAAAAGCCGAAAGAACTATCTTTGAAGACAGTCAACTTCAAATCGGGAACAGATCTGAACCGGGCTGCATTGGAACGCATACTCGAAAGATTCCCCCTGATAGGCAAAGAATTGGAGATGAAAAACAATACGGAAAAAATGGACATTGATTTAGTATATCTTTGGGTAGACGGCAGTGACCCGGAGTGGCTGGCAAAACGCAATGCCTTTACCGGAAACATACCGAATAATACCGAAGCAAACTGCAAAGGCCGTTACACCAACAACGATGAACTGAAATACAGTTTGCGGTCGGTAGAGAAGTATGCACCCTGGATACATCAAATCTTTATCATTACCGACAACCAAACGCCAGCCTGGCTGAATACGTCAAACCCGAAAGTGAGGATCGTAGACCTCAAGGAAATTATGCCGCCGGAAAGTCTGCCATGCTATAACTCGATACTGATAGAGTGCTTTTTATATAAGATACCGGGGCTTTCGGAACATTTTCTCTATGCCAACGACGACATGTTTATAAATCAACCGGTGACCCCTGACACATTTTTTGGTGCAAACGGTTATCCTATTATTCGCCTCTATCGCAAATCGTTCAGGAAAATACGCTGGTTCTGGCGGGAACGAATCCGCAAGAAACCCTTGAACAGTTACAGGCGGGAAATAAAGAATGCCACAAAGCTGGTCGAAAAAAAATATGGCACATACTACAGCGGCTTGCCGCATCATAACATTGACGCTTATTTGAGAAGTGATCACCAACGGGTTGTTGAGCATCTGTTCAAAGACGAAATGGGAGCAATGCTAACCAGCCATACACGTAAAAGCAGTGATATTCAACGCGTTATACATTCATACGTTGCCCTGGCAGAAAAGCATGGACATTTGTACTATGCGTCAAAAAAAGAATCGCAGCATCTCGCCATACATAGAGATAAAGACTATGGGAAGCTTGAGAAATACAATCCGCTGCTGTTCTGTATGAACGATTCGCAGCATGCCCAGGACAGTGACCGGGAACGGGCAAAAGCTTTCTTGGAGAATTATTTCCCCGACAAATCGGAGTTTGAGAAATAGCCAACTTAAATATCAATAGCAGTATAATGGAAATGGACGTTGACTTAGTATATCTTTGGGTGGACGGGAACGACCCTCAGTGGTTGGCAAAGCGCAATGCCGGTATAGGAAACACGGAAGAGGAATCGGCCGTGAATTGCGAAGGCCGGTATGCCGATAATGACGAACTGAAGTACAGCTTGCGCTCGGTAGAGAAATATGCCCCTTGGATACGTCAAATCTTTATAGTTACCGATAACCAGACGCCTGCCTGGCTGAATACGTCAAACCCGAAAGTGAGGATTATAGACCATAAGGAAATTATGCCGGAAACCTGTTTGCCATGCTTCAATTCAGTGTTGATAGAACATTTCCTACATAAAATTCCGGGGCTTTCGGAACATTTTCTCTATGCCAACGATGATATGTTTATAAACAAGCCCGTTACTCGCGATACATTTTTCGCTGCGGACGGCTTGCCTGTTATCCGGCTCAATCGCCGACCGTTGAGGAAGTGGAGCCTGCTATTCAAGGAAAAAGTTCTGAGAAAGCCGCTGAGCAATTACGTCCGGACTATACGGAACTCCGCCGAGCTGGTCGAAAAAAGGTATGGCACCTATTACGGCGGGAAAACACATCACAATATTGACGCTTACCTTAAAAGCGATTACCGCCACGTGGGACAAGTATTTAAGCGTGAGATAGAAGCTACTTTATCAAATCATGTTCGCAGCTTAAACGACATTCAGCGGAATATATATTCCTACGTACCCTTAGCCGAAAAGCGCGGGCATCTGCTCTATGTTTCGCAAAAAAGTTCGTTCAGGCTTCATATTCAAAATGAAAGCCATTACAGAAAGTTAGAGAAATACAATCCTCTGCTATTTTGCATGAACGATTCGCAATACGCAAAGGACAGTGACAGGGAAAGGGCGAGTGCATTTTTAAAGAAACGTTTTCCCGAGAAATCTCAATTTGAAAAGTAGTTTTTATACTTCTTCAACATCATTGAGATCGTATTTATTAAAATATTCCGACCTTACTGTTTTTTCTGTCCCGCTAGCCCTTCCGCGAGCCTGTTTTTCCAAAAACTCCTCGTATGACCTTACCGCATAATGATTGATGCGGATAACGTCCTGCTGCGGCTCGCGCTCACGAAAATGCTTTTTCACCGGATTGCCATGGGAGTCAGCAGCATAGCCGGATATCCGCGCCGCCTCGTGGCAACCGATAAGAGAGAAGACGCGCCGTGCATCTACGATGCTTTTCACATGCCGGTTCAGGAAATGATCCGGTTGGGAATGGCGCTTAAATCTTTCCATCATCGTTCCGGGAGATTTCGTATTCGCCCCGCCACTGCCATATATCAACCAATTTATTTCTACCGCAGGGAACTTTTCAAACCGACTTAGAAACTCCGGAATCGTCTTATCCTTTACCGGCACTATAAACTCGTCGAGGTCGATAAAGGCAATCCAGCGCGCCGCCAAACGATGTTTTTCCAGACAATCGTCGTAAGCTGCCAACTGTTTTCTTTCTCCGGGAAAAAAGGTATATTCCACTAACCCCGACTTGACAAATGGCGCAAGCACTTCTTTCGTGCCATCTGTGCTTTCATTGTCATATATATAGAACTTCTCGACACCCTGTTTGCTGTGCCATTCTATCCATTCCTTGAAATAAGGTCCTTCATCTTTCGCTATCGCACAAACCGCCAGATAGTATTGCGGTGGCGTGTTGTCGTGTTTCAACCGGCACTTCAGTTTCACGGCATTAGAAAGCCCATAGCGTAAAATTCCACGCCATCTGTTCCGTGCCATTTTGCAAGGAATCATTCCTGCTATAATTTCTGCAATCACCTTATTCATTATGACTTACGATTTATCGTTCACTTCAAAATCTATAATTCAAAGCTTGACTTTCCGGGTAAGATATGCTCAAAAGCATTTTTTATATTTTCCATAACCCGCGCATAATTACGGATATGTACATTATCATTCAGGCACACCAGCGAATAAGATTGTTCGTAAATCGCTTTAGCGGCCTGTTTGGGTCTAATCATAAGCGGAAACATCTTGGTGTCAGCGTAGGTATTGTAAGGCTCAAAATTGCCTCGACAGATTTGCCACGTGCGGAAAAGTTCCGGTGTAAAATCATTCAATGCGCGGAACCTGTTGACTGACGTTTCGGTTAATTCTTTTTCGGCAACAGCCCATACTTCCTCGAAAGTAGTTTTTAGAAAAGGCTGTGCATTGTGAGGCGTCCGCAAAGTAATAAACTTGCCGTATGGTTTCAGTAAATAATTCCAGCGTGCTCTCGACCCGTAGCTTTTATCAAACCATTTATCATGAAAGCGAGCCATCACTTCCTTTTTATCAAAATGACGGTTTATGATTTTCAGATTGTTCTTTATTCTTTTGTACCATTGCGACCAACTGGGATTGTAAAGGAAGGCAGCAATATCACAAGGCAGCCCGTTTTTGAAAAAACGCTCCGGAGCAATTGTATTTATGATATAAAAGTCATCATTGAAATAGATGAAATGCTCCGCTAAATCGGGAATTTTATGCAGATAGCGTTCAATCACCACAGAATTGTAAGTAGGTAAGAATTGTTCCGGAATATAATCCTTGTGACTCACCAGATTAATCTTTGGATTGTTTTCATCGAGCCAATCCGGTTTTTGTCCGCTGGTCACAAAATGTATTTTGCGCACCCAGGGGGCAAATTTCTCCACTCCGCGAAACCAGTATTTCAGGAAACCGTAATCGCGAAAACGGGCTTCCGAAACCCCGTTCTTCGAATTATCTATTTTCCCGGAATATTTCGCAAAATCCGCCTGCCACTTCGGGTCGTTCATATCGACCCACGTGATTACAAAATCTATATCCATATTGTGGGGACTTCTTATATATATTTACTTTTATGGAGAGTTGAAGTCCGTTAAACTCTCTGCAAAGTCAATTAGAATATAGCAACAACAATCAGACAAATAATGAAGATGTTTTAATGTAAGAATTAAAAAACTTATGTATCTGATTTTTGAGCATGTTTGAAACGGTTGTGTGTCCACAAGTATAATTCCGGTTGCCTTAAAATGGCTTGTTCCAAAAGCTGATAATAGAGAGCTGTTAATTCAAAATCGGGCAGTGATTGCGGGTTTTCGTGAATTTGAATAAACTCAGCTTCGTAATATCCCCTTTTCACCCTTTTTATATTAAGATACCAAGCCTCAAATCCATAATGCTTCGTAATCTTTTCTGTTCCGGTCAATACAGGGGTCTTGTGATGCAGGAATTGCACAAAATGGCGTACTTCCCTTTTCCTTGGCGATTGGTCGGCAACAAATCCGATAATACCGGCTTTATGGTGGGCTGCCATCTCGTTTATATAGCGTGCTGTCTTTCGCATTTCAACGCAAACGGATCCCATGCGCTCGCGATTGTGCGACATCAGCTTATCCATGCTTTTATTGCGCAGCTTGCGGTAGATTTGGGCGGCTACTATTTCTTTTTCTAAATACAAAGGTATGAAAGTCACCCATTCCCAGTTTCCATAATGTCCCATATAAACCGAAACGGTTTTCCCTTGTTTCAGTATTGCATTTATAGTTTCGACATTCGTAAACTTCATCCGCCGGCTTATTTCTTCCAAGGACATGGAAGGCATTTTGCAGATTTCAAAAATAGTATCAGCAAAGAAACGATAAAACTTCTTCTCTATTTTCCTGATTTCGGGCAAACTTTTCCCGGGAAAAGATTCGGTCAGGTTTCTACGTACAATCTTACGGCGATACCGGACAAGGTAATACAATAGATAAAACAAGCCGTCCGACAAGACATACAGCACGCGTAAAGGGATGTATGACAGGAGTTTTAAAAAAAAATAGAGCAGGCGGTATATCATAATTCTTCGATTGCTTTTTCGAGCCGGGCAATTGTTTCTTCCCTGCCGATAATTGCCGTAATGTCGAACATGTGCGGGCCTTTTCCTTCACCTACCAGCGCCAGCCGGAAGGCATTCATTATATCCCCCGTATGATATCCTTTCTCTGCAATCCAGTTCATCACGATTTTCTCCTGGTTTTCAATGCTGAAGTCTTCGATACCTGCCAGCACTTCCGCCAGTTCGGTCATTTGTTGCGCCGAATATTCTTTCCAACGCTTCTTTACTGTTTTTTCATCATATTCCGCAGGAGCTACAAAGAAGAAGCTACAGGTTTCCCACAACTCACGCACAAAGCTCACGCGGTTCTTCATCATACCTGCTACTGCCACAACTTTTTCAAAAGGTTCTTCTACACCATGTTCTTTCAGAACCGGAACAAAAAGCCTTGCAATTTCTTCATCAGGCTTCATCATGATATATTCATGATTGAACCAAATGCCTTTCTTATAATCAAACTTGGCTCCTGACTTGCTGCAATGGCTCAAATCGAACAATTGAACCAATTCATCCATTGACATGATTTCCTGGTCGTTACCGGGATTCCAGCCCAACAAAGCCAGGAAATTAATAACCGCTTCGGGCAGATAACCGGATTCGCGATACCCGGAAGACACTTCTCCCGATTTAGGGTCGTGCCATTCCAGCGGGAAAACAGGGAAACCGAGACGGTCGCCGTCGCGCTTGCTTAATTTTCCGTTGCCTTCCGGTTTCAACAATAAAGGCAAGTGGGCAAAGGCCGGCATGGAATCTTCCCATCCGAAAGCACGATACAGCAATACATGCAACGGTGCGGAAGGCAACCATTCTTCACCACGGATTACATGGGAAATTTCCATCAGATGGTCGTCGACAATATTTGCCAGGTGATAGGTGGGCAGTCCGTCTGCGGATTTATATAGCACCTTATCGTCCAGGATAGAAGAATTAATCACTACTTCTCCCCGGATAAGGTCGGTTATATGTACATCTTCGTTAGGTTCTATCTTGAAGCGAACCACATACTGGTTACCTCCGTCAATCAATGCATCCACCTCTTCTTTCGAAAGCGTCAATGAATTACGCATCTGCATACGGGTGGAAGCATCATACTGGAAGTTTACAATTTCGGCACGTTTCGCATCCAGTTCCGCGGGAGTATCAAAAGCGTAATACGCTTTGTCGCCATCCAACAGTATCTGCACATATTTCTTGTAAATTTCGCGGCGTTCGGACTGACGGTACGGTCCATATTCACCACCGAAGCTGACACCTTCATCGAACGGGATACCCAACCACTTGAAAGATTCCAGGATATATTCTTCCGCGCCCGGCACGAAACGGTTACTATCAGTATCTTCAATACGGAAAATCATGTCTCCACCATGTTGACGGGCAAAAAGATAATTATATAATGCGGTGCGCACGCCACCAATATGCAACGCCCCTGTAGGACTCGGGGCAAAACGGACTCTGACTCTTCTTTCTGTCATATTTTGCACTACTTATGAGATAATTAGGCGACAAAATTAAATCTTTTTTTCCATACTAATGTTTTTTTTCGTACTTTTCGCAAAAAATTCAACCAATATGAATAATTCCAAGTCCATAAGGAAGTTCTCTTATAAAGATTTGCTTTACAAAGCACTCATTTTTGTGGGTACAGTGGCTATTATTGTCTACTTCTTGCCGCGCGACGGAAAGTTCAATTATCAGTTCAGCGTGGATAAGCCCTGGAAGTACGGACAACTCATGGCTACTTTCGATTTTCCTATTTACAAAGACGATGCTGTCGTTAAGCATGAGCAAGATAGTATTCTTGCTTCTTTCCAACCTTATTACCAATTAGATAAGGAGATAGAGAAGACTATGCTCAGTAAGTTGAAGGCAGACTATCAAAGCTTTCTGCGTGAAATCTTTCCGTCATCCGACTACATGCGCTATCTGGAAGGAAAGTTATCTGAAATATACAAAGCCGGAATAGTGTCTACGGAGGAACTCGATAAAATACAGAAAGACAGCATCGCCACCATCAGAGTGGCCGATGACAAACTTGCCAGCCAGAGAAATACCGGACAACTGTTTTCTATCAAAAAAGCATACACTTATTTACTCACAGCCGATACGGTACATTATTCTCTTCAAATCTTACGCCAATCTTCCCTTAATGAATACCTGCGCCCTAACTTGTCGTACGACAAACAGCGTACGGAAACAGCCAAAAAGGAAATTCTCGACAATTATGCATGGGCAAACGGTATTGTAGTCAGTGGTCAGAAAATCATTGACCGGGGAGAAATCGTCAACCGGGAAACTTATAGCATTCTCGAAAGCCTGCGCAAAGAGTCAATCCAGCGTAGCGATTCAACTGGACAAAAGCGCCTGATACTGATCGGACAAATCTTGTTTGTCAGTGTTTTCATGCTATGTTTCATACTTTACATCGAACTCTTCCGCAAGGACTACTATGAGCGTAAAGCCAGCTTGTCTCTGCTTTTCATACTCATCATGTTCTATTGCGTAGTGACAGCGCTCATGATAGCGAATAACATCTACAATGTTTATATCATTCCTTATGCCATGCTGCCTATCATTATCCGTGTGTTCCTCGATTCGCGTACGGCATTTATCACGCATGTGGTCACTATCCTTATTTGCTCTATCTGTTTGCGCTTTCCTCACGAGTTTATTCTGCTGCAAGTTTCAACCGGCATGGTTGCCATCTTCAGCCTGCGCGAACTGTCACAGCGTTCGCAGCTCTTCCGGACAGCATTATGGGTGATATTGACATACGCAACTGTTTACTTCTCCTTTGAGCTGATATTAGGAAACGACCTGTCAAAACTAAACGGATCCATGTACATTTACTTCATTATTAATGCCGTTTTCCTGCTATTTGCCTATCCGCTTCTGTTTTTGTTGGAGAAGACTTTCAGTTTTACTTCCAACGTAACATTAGTAGAACTATCCAACATCAACAACCCGCTGTTACGCCGCTTATCCGAAACAGTACCGGGAACTTTCCAACACTCCATGCAAGTGGGCAATTTGGCAGCAGAGGCTGCTAACCGTATCGGCGCCAAAAGCCAACTGGTACGTACCGGAGCTTTATACCACGATATCGGGAAAATGGAGAATCCTGTCTTCTTTACCGAGAATCAGTCGGGCGGGGTCAATCCACATAAAAATCTCAGCTACGAACTGAGTGCGCAGATCATTATCAACCACGTAACGGATGGATTGAAATTAGCAGAAAAGAATAATCTGCCCAAAGTGATAAAGGACTTTATCAGTACCCACCACGGCCGCGGGAAAACAAAATTCTTCTATATATCCTGGAAGAACGAGCATCCCGGCGAAGAACCCAATGAAGAGCTGTTCACTTATCCCGGCCCTAATCCGTTCACACGCGAAACGGCTATTCTTATGATGGCGGATTCTGTGGAAGCCGCTTCACGCAGTTTGTCCGAATATACGGAAGAAAGTATCAATAACCTGGTAGACAGAATCATCGACTCGCAAGTGGATGAAGGTTTCTTCAAGGAATGTCCCATCACCTTCAAGGACATTGCTACTGTAAAATCTGTCTTCAAAGAAAAGCTGAAAACGATTTACCACCCTCGTATCAGCTATCCGGAACTTAAAAAATAAAAGAGATGAAAGCAACAACCCAAGACCAAAAACGTGCCGAAAGTTTGCTACAACGCAAAGGTATCCGGCTACACAACATCCAGAGTTTCAGTTTCATGAAGCGCTCCCATGAAGCGCCTCGCGAAAGCAACCTGAAAGTTAAAGATAAATATGGCGCGGGTATATTGATACTGCATTTGAAACAAGGTGATCAAAGAGCTACTTATATTCGTCCTTTCCAGCATCCGTCGTCTATAATCCGGTATCTGATATCACAGAGTATACCCTTTGAAAACTACGTTCACCGGGAACGAACCGCCGAAGAAATTCAGGAAACAATCTATCGACGCCCGTCTCTTTATATGTTCTACTTTTTCGTACTTTTTATAGCATTCATGGCATTTGGCTTTCAGGCTATTATGTTGGGGACATGGTGGGCGCATATTCTTGGAATAATCTCATTCGGTCTGGGCATCTATTTTATACAAATGCTGATGACCCGTTTCTGTTATCTGAAAGTGGATAACAAAGACCTCAGCATATACAGCGTTGGGCGTGAGATAAAGTATTCTTATGAAGACCTGCTTAAAGTGAATTTTGACTTTGCGCGCGAACAGGCATTCACTCACATTATGGAAATCCTCGATAAGGACTACCACTACCGTCTTTACTATATAGGGCGGGTCTCGCGACGGACATTAAATGAAATAGCCGAAGTATTGCAAAGCGCAGGCGTTGACGCAACATGCAGTTTGAATGAAAACAAACGGTTCTATCATGACATCCGGCATTAGGAGAGAGACGAATTAAAACGGGGAAACAGGCCGGGAACAAGCTCAAAAGACGATACATTAGCATTACGAATGCGAGCCAGGAGTCAGAGGAATTATCGCTTCACTCAGGAGTTAGAGGAGTTAAAGCCGATAGTATTGCTACTGATTATATAGAGTTAAAGCATACGGAGTATCGGCTTTAACTCCTATAACTACTGAGAGAAGCAATAACTCCTTAACTCCTGATTTACATTAGTAATAAAATAGGTTCTCTCATGTATATACATGATACATACCGGGTTTTGCGGTGAAAATACCACTTGCTTATCGCATTGACAAGTTTCATTCTTTGTCTTTTTTGTTATCCGCAGTAATAGCACTAAACTGATAAATGAGAATTTAGCGGTGGGAATGATTAATAGTAGTATCTCTATTCTCCTCCTCCTGGG
>NZ_DBDF01000109.1 GCF_002293435.1 Bacteroides sp. UBA939
CAATGATTTGCGGGTGAGCCCTACTCAGGCTTTAGGGATTAGGGTTGGTTACAGGGCAGACGCTCCATAACTTATGCATCCTTTAGGGCATACAGCGTGTGCTTACGACAGTTATATCACGATGTTGCGAATAAATCGTATTGTATATTTCTCTAAAGCATACTCCAGAAGATGTTGTATAGGCGTCAATATTATTAAACGTCTGCCTGGGAAGAGTTAATTAATGAATTTCAATGCTTTAGTCTACAGTATGAATAATGCAGGTTAGTGGTTAGTGGCTTTTCTAAAAAAGAAAATTGAGTATTAGTCTGTGACGGCTTAATCGGTGACAGCTATCCCCATCTTTTTCATCAAGAAACAAGCATTCATATTCTGGGCAATACCTTTGCGCAGGCAATAGGAGAAGGTGAGTTCATCATCAGTGATGTCGGCTTCGAAACGATAATTGCGGATATTATCAGGGAACATGTCGGCAAGAGTACCGAGCATTAAATCATGGGTAGCAATGATACCATTGGTCTGTAAAATCATGAATTGTTTGATGAGTGCAAGAGAACCTTTCTGTTTGTCCGTAGAATTTGTACCTTTCAGTATTTCATCGAGGATGATGAATAGTTCCTCGCCGGATTGTAGTTTATCAATGATAAGTTTCAGCCGTTTGAGTTCGGCAAAGAAATAGGATTCGTTATCGTTCAGTGAATCGCTGGTGCGTAGACTTGTGATGAGACGGGCAGGGTATAGCTTCATCTGCCGGGCACAGACCGGCGCACCGATACAAGCAAGCAGGTAATTAACACCGATAGTGCGTAGATAAGTACTCTTTCCCGCCATATTGGCGCCGGTGATGATGAGAAAGAAAGGCCGTTTTGCTATATCAATATCATTGCGTACACATTTGTCACGATTCATCAGCGGATGCCCCATTGATGTGGCTTGCAGATGAAAAGGACGTTCGTCGATGCTGGGATAAGAATATTCCGGATGGTTATAGGCAAAAGTTGCCAGTGAACACAAGGCGTCTATATGGGCAATGGCTGTCAGCCAACGAGGCAGTTGGGAGGCATATTGTTCTTTCCATTTTTCGATGCGAATAATCTGGCGAATCTCCCAGAAGAAAAGGCCGTTGAGAATGACATACATGAATACATTATTCCGCTGGTCGAGTTCATTCATCAGTTTACTCAGGCGCTGTATGGAGTGGGAGGCTGTTTGTTTTTCTCCACCTATCCACTTTTTAACTTCAACCAATACCTGGCTTTTCATAGGTTGTTTTTCTATGAGCCTGAGCAGGTTGGCATAGGTTGCCAGTATCTGCAATTTCTTTCCGTAAACTGCCTGCATTTTGGTGATTCTACTCGTAAAGCCGAAGCTGAGCGTGGCAAAACTTATCCAAACAATACCGCATACATTGGCCGGAATGATACCTGCAATGGCAAGCGCGATACAGATGACGTTTGTGGCTCCTGTGAATAACGGTAGTGCCCTTAATATCACCCGTTTGCGATATATGCTTGGACTTTTTGCCCATGTTTTCAGTTCTTCTTCATCAGCTGCTTTCCATTTGTGGAGTAATCCGGTAATACGAAACTCTTGCCTGAAGGTCAACTCCGGAGTTAATTCCTGAACCGCTCGTTGTCGCTCTTCGATTTCTGTTTTCTTTTCCAGATGTGTGCCCAGCCAGTTTGCCAACAGATTCTTTCCAAGTTGCGTGCAAGTCCGGTTGATATATTGAAATAAGGAATAAGGGCCAAAAATATCCAGGTCGTAGCTATACAAATGCGTTGGATTTGTGAATTCCGTACCATCTTCAAACGCGCTGGTATCATAGTTGAGCGCCGCAAGTTCCTGTTCATTGACTTCTATTTCCTTCTCCAGGTACTCTTTCCGGTAGAACAACCGGTTATGGTACTTTATCAGTAGGATGAATGGTAGGAGTGTGGCGGCGATAACTACTGCCAATACTTCCCGGTTGGCCGACCAGAAATAGATAATTCCCGTAATTCCTGCAATGAAAAGCAACAGCCGTAGCGTTCCTATCCGGTAGATTTTACTTTTTGCTTTATTTAGTTGTTGATATCCTTCCTTTGCCCGTTGCCGGTAGATGGTGGTTATATCGTTGACAGTATCCATGTTCTTTTATTCTTTATTCTTTGCTGTTATATTTGTGGGGCAAACTTACATAAAATCATTCGTATTTAGTACCTGTTGGATAAAAGAAACTGTTTTTTTCTTTAGAGCAAGGTTCGGTACATGACAAAAAACGTATCAGTCATAGTGAATGATGAAATATCATATCGTCATATACTAAAGAAGAAAGGTCAAATAGCGGGGTGTTACTTCCGGGAAACATGCACTAACCTGAATTATTCATGCTTCAGGAGTTTGAGTAGTTAAAGGAGTTATCAGCCAACATGTTGGTATAGGAGTTAAAGCCGATAGTATTGTTATACGATTCACGGAGTATCGGCTTTAACTCCTTAACTCCTAACAAAGTGATAACCCCTTTAGTTACAGTATGAATAATGCAGGCTAAGTAATACTTAAAAATCAACTTGGTACACATAAAGTAATGATTAAAAAATAACTTGGTACAGATTAAGACGGCACTGATGAGATGCAATCCCTTTCTTTCATCAAAAACTGTCTCAACTTGTTTTTTTACGCTTACTAAGATGATTTGATGAGGTAGAACACTCTTCTTTCTTCGAAAGCTGTCACAAGTTATTTTTTAGCACTTGCTAAATATTAGCACTGAAATGGAGTTTTTCCTTTAAATATTTGTTCATTTTGGATAAATAGTGTAATTTTAGCTTTGGTAAGAGCATTTGGATAGAAAAGATTTTAGATATGAAAAGATGGTGGATATTAGGCATACTGGGAATGATGGTCGCTTTGGAAGGAAGCGCCCAGCAAATCATCTATGCCAATCTGAAAGAGTTAGTAGAAGAGAGTGGCGACACGCTTTCTGCTATGAAGATTGAAAAACGCTCGAAAAACCAGATTTTATTGATGGGCGGTGCCGATTATCGTGTGTCGGTTGAAGATAATTCGGGACTTAACCGGTATCTGAAGTCCCGTTGCTATGCAGTCAGGTCGGACTCTGCACTCTATGTGAACTGTAAGAAAGTAAAATATAAACGTTTTCGTTTTGGAGGCTGGTATGCTCCTGCCATGTGGGTTCAAGGGAAGATTTATTTTAGTGCACAACCTGTAGGCTCTGTGGCGGCAAGTACTACACAACCTGTTGATGCTACGAAATTAGGTGGCGACGTCGGTACGGCTATCGCTGCGTCGGGATTGGTGAATGCCCGTGTTTATTATGAATTGAATCCCGAAACCGGGAAAGTAGAGTTCGTAGGGAAAGATAAAATGTTGCTCCTCTTAGAGAATGAGCCCGAACTTAAAGACGCTTTTCTGAAAGAGAATAGTGAAAAGGCAGAAATCACGGGCAAGTATTTGTTGTTATTGAGGTGATTAAGCGATAAATTCATGAATGTCTTAACCGCTATCGGGTATAGCCGAGATATCCATCCCCCAATGTAATAAGTCTTAAGTGAGTAGCTGTTCATAATTAGTTTATACTATGAATGATAATATAGCGAACCGGAATCTCAATCCGGTTGCTGCGCAAT
>NZ_DBDF01000237.1 GCF_002293435.1 Bacteroides sp. UBA939
GGGCACCCCTCCTCCCAGGATGAGGGGAATAGAGATACTTTTGTTAATCACTAAACGCTTATCATTAATCATTATGAACAGCTACTTACTGCTAATAATCAACATTGACTTTAATAATATAGAATCCAATGAAAATATTACTTGTTAATAAGTTCCTTTATCCCCGGGGTGGCGATTGTATTTATACCTTGAACCTCGGTAGATTACTGTGTGAAGCCGGACATACGGTACGCTTCTATGCTATGGATTATCCGGAGAACATACAGGATAAAGACAAGCCTTTTTTTGCAAAAGAAATCAGTCTCTCTTCAGCAGGTCTATCCGGGAGAGTAGAAGCAGTCAATCGAATTCTATGGGGTAAGGGAATAAATCAAGGGTTCGGAAGACTTCTGGATGAATTTGAACCGGACATAGTGCACCTAAATAATATTCATTCATATCTTTCTCCTGTAGTTGCAAAACTTGCGCATGAACGGGGTATTAAAGTAATCTGGACGCTTCACGACTACAAATTAATATGCCCGTCCTATGCTTGCCTTTATAAAGGAAAAACCTGTGAAGCCTGTTTCACTCAAAAACGAAATGTGCTGTTACGCAAGTGTATGAAGAATAACCTGTTAGCAAGTATTCTTGCCTGGGGAGAGGCTATAAATTGGAATAAGACCAAGTTATCGGAATGGACTGATTGTTTTATTTGTCCCAGCCGGTTTATGGCAAAGAAGATGCAACAGGGTGGATATCCGGAAAACAAGCTTCAGGTTATTTATAATTTTATAGGGGAAGAACAAGTGCGGTGTATCTTGAATAACCCTGATTCCGAACGGGAGCAAGCATATACGTATATAGGTCGCCTTTCGGAAGAAAAAGGTATAGAGTCGCTATTGAAAATTGCGGTTCGGTTGCCTTACAAGCTGTACATTGCCGGTACCGGACCTTTAGAAGATGAATTAATACGGAAATATGCCGCTGACCATATTGTCTTTCTCGGACATTTATCGACGGAATCAACTATGGAACTTTTAATGAAAGTGTCTTTTACCGTGGTTCCTTCCGTATGTTATGAGAATAATCCCCTGACTATCATAGAATCCCTGTGTTGTGGCACTCCTGTACTGGGCAGGAATACGGGCGGCATACCTGAATTATTGGAAACGAACAGTTGTAATCGTCTCTATATTCAAGATGTGGAGTTACCTGCACTCATTACTGAAATGTTTGATATGGCTGATTCCGCTAATCGGAACGAATTATCCGCCGCTTCACTGCACCGCTTCTCAGGCGGGCAATATTATCAAAAATGGCTTGAAGTGGTGGAAGGAGAATAAAAAGTGGTGGAAGGAAAATAAAAAATAGTACTTTTGCAGACTTATTAACTGAGTAATATGAAATCTGTTGTTAGTTCGCCCACTGATATGTGTATCATTGTTACATACCGCTGCCCGATGCAGTGCCGGATGTGTAATATATGGCAAAACCCTACAGATCCGAATAAGGAGATAAGTCCCGCCGAAATAGAAAAGCTTCCGGATGTAAAGTTTATCAATATAACAGGAGGAGAGCCTTTTATCCGGGAAGATTTGGAAGAGATTGTGGAAGCGGCATTCCGTAAATCTCCCCGTGTCGTTATTTCAACTTCCGGATGGTTTGAAGAACGTGTTATCCGTTTGGCTGAGAAGTTCCCTAAAATCGGTATACGTATCAGCATGGAAGGTTTATCTCAAAAAAATGATGAACTCCGGGGACGGCAGGGAGGGTTTGATAAAGGAATCCGCACTTTATTGCAATTAAAGGAAATGGGAATCAGGGATATAGGTTTCGGCATTACGGTTTCTAATTCCAATTCCGCCGATATGCTTTCTCTCTACCGTCTGTCGCGTTCGCTCGGAATGGAATTTGCAACTGCAACAGTACACAATTCGTATTACTTTCATAAAACGGATAACACTATCACCAATCAGGAAGAGGTATGCAGTAATTTCGGTAAATTGATAGAATGGCAGTTAAAGGAAAAACATCCTAAATCCTGGTTCCGTGCTTACTTTAACCGGGGACTGGTTAATTATATACAGGGAAACCCCCGTTTATTGCCTTGTGAAGCAGGAACCGTGAACTTTTTTGTAGATCCTTATGGAGATGTTTATCCTTGTAACGGAATGGAAAGCAGATATTGGAAAGAGAGTATGGGAAATATCCGTACCATGTCTTCTTTTCAGGAGTTGTGGAGAAGTGAACAGGCGGAACGTGTCAGAAACAAGGTGCGTAACTGCCCTAAGAATTGTTGGATGGTAGGAACTGCCGCTCCGGTGATGAAAAAGTATTTCGGAACTCCACTGAAATGGGTGTTATATCATAAAATGCAATCATTAATGGGAAACTCTATAAATCTGAAAGACTAAAGAAGATGAAAATCGTAGTTACAGGTACCAGAGGCATTCCCGATATACCGGGTGGAGTGGAAACACATTGTGAGGAACTCTATCCGCTCATTGCGGACGAACGGCACGAAGTTGTTGTTGTCCGTCGTCCCTGTTATGCACCGGACGATTTAGTTAAAACATATAGGAAGGTTCGCATTAAAGACATAAGAATAGTACGCAATAAACATCTGGAGGCTTTTCTACATACGTTTCAGTCAGTATTATATGCGTGGAAAATAAAAGCGGACATCGTGCATATCCATGCCGTGGGACCTGCTTTGATGACACCTTTAGTACGCATGTTAGGAATGAAAGCCGTAGTCACGCATCATGGACCGGATTATGACCGGGAGAAGTGGGGGAAGTTTGCCAAATGGATACTTCGCATGGGAGAGAAGGTTGGAATGAACTATGCTAACCATGTGATAGTTGTTTCAGACTATATACGGCAACTGGTACGGCAGAAATACCTCTCAAAAAAGAATATTACTCTGATATACAATGGAATAAATAAGAAGCGGGAAATATCCGAAACCGATTATATTCAGAGTCTGGGATTGACGGAATACGGTTATATTTTGGCTGTAGGGCGCTTTGTAAAGGAAAAAGGTTTTGATAGATTGATTAAAGCGTTTGGGCAATTATCTTCGTCGTCCATAAAATTAGTAATAGCCGGAGATGCTGATTATCAGGATGAATATGCCCGGAAACTGAAAAAAATGTGTAAAGAGCAAGAGAATATATGCCTGACAGGCTTTATTAAAGGAGACAAACTGGCACAACTATATACAAATGCACGAATATTCGTGCTACCCTCTACCCATGAGGGGTTACCTATTGTACTGCTTGAAGCCATGAGTTACGGATGTCCGATACTTGCCAGTGACATTCCGGCAAACAAAGAAATAGGATTGCCGGATGAATGTTACTTTAAAAATGGAGATATTGACAGCTTGAAAGATGCTCTAAAGAAAAGGTTGGAGAACTCTCAAAGAGAACAGGTTATATATAATATGTCTTCGTATGACTGGCGGAATATTGCCCGGCAAACTAAGGATATCTATGATTCTTTAATAATATGAGGCAATATAGACAGGTGTTTGTCGTTTTATATGCAAGCTATGAATATTCAATATCCATTATATGATTTTCCGTTAAGGCGGAAAGGCAATCGCATTTTCAAACGAATGCTTGACGTAATGATGGCATTAGTAGTCCTGATTGTGGTATATCCGTTGGCGTATATCATTATCGGATGTTGTATCAAGATTAAGATGCCCGGTAGGATTATATTCTCTCAGAAACGTAACGGACGATATGGGAAGGTTTTTACTTGCTACAAGTTCCGTTCTATGTTGCCCAATGATCAGGCTGATACGCAGCAGGCTTCAGACGATGATCCTCGAATCACCCCTTTGGGACGTTTACTGCGTGTAACCAGTCTGGATGAATTGCCGCAGTTCTGGAATGTGCTTAAAGGGGATATGTCTGTAATAGGGCCACGGCCTCACATGCTGATACATACCGAACAGTATTGTACCGTGATTCCCGAATATAATAAAAGATTACAGGTAAAGCCCGGAATAACCGGTTGGGCGCAAGTACATAACTTACGTGGAGAGACGGACAAACCGGAGAAGATAAGAAAGAGGGTGGAGTATGATATCTGGTATATTGACCATTGGTCTTTTATGCTGGATATGAAAATTGTATTCGGTACACTGAAAGTTATGCTTGGATAAGTATGCGTACAGGTTGTTGTATTCTTGCTATCTTGCTTTGTTTTGCTTCAATAATGAAGGCGCAAAATGGGATGAAGCGGCAGAATGTCTCTTCATTCATTGAGTATGGCGCTTCTGTTCATTCGGGCGAGAATACTCCTTTGTGGCTGGTAAGCAATCAGCATGGCTTTTCTTCTCTTAACAACAATACTTATTTGCGAGGGGGCGCTTTCTATACGGATACAATCAGCCAATGGCGTATGGAAGGCGGACTGGATATGGCAGTTGCCGCCGGTTTCACGTCTACTTTCATATTGCAGCAGGCTTATACTGATATCCGGTATAAGTGGTTGGGGGTGTTGGTTGGAAGTAAAGAGATTGACTCTCCTTTATTGAATCAACAATTAAGTAGCGGCGGGCTGACTTGGTCGGGTAATGCAAGACCTGTTCCGCAAGTCCGGATAGGTTTGCCCGAGTATGTACAAGTGTTGCCGCGCCTTGCCTTGAAAGCGGAATTGTCGTACGGATGGTTTACCGATAACAGGTATCAGGCAAAGCACGTGGGAGAGGATTGCTGGTACACTAAGAACATCAAATACCACCATAAAAGCGGTTTCCTTCGCATTGGTGTGCCACAAGGTAAATGGCAACTGGACTTGGGTATGAGTCTGGACGTGCAATTTGGCGGATATAAAAGTGGTGGAATGGATGCCGGCGATTTGGGAAACAGTTGGAAAGATTATTTCAAGGCTCTCATTCCCGGTCGTGGCGGCGATAGCAGTCCGCAGGGAGAACAAATAGCTTATCAGGGTAATTACATGGGGAGTGAGCATCTCCGGATGACTTACCGCCACAAGGATTTCTCCATGAGCGCTTACCTTGAAAACTATTTCGATGATTTCAGCGGGATGGGGAAACTTAACGGATTCGATGGCTTGTGGGGAATTGAATACAAGTTCAACCGGAAGCAAGCCATTAATGGTTTTGTGCTGGAATACTATCAGACTACCAACCAGAGCGGCCCAATGCACGGAGTGGACTTCACCGTAGTGGAAAAGACGGGAGGAGCCGATGATTATTATAATAACGAATGGTATCCCGGCTGGGTACACTGGGGAATGACTATGGCTAATCCATTGATAGCTTCTCCTATTTATAACAAAGATGGTGACATGACCTTCAGATACAATCGCATCAAAGCATTGCATTTGGGGTGGAGCGGAGATATCAGCAACGAGTGGACATACATCGCAAAGCTATCATATAATAAAACTTGGGGAACTCCTTTCAAACCTATACCTGATATATTGGAAAATTTTTCTACTTTTGTATCAATTTTATATGCTCCGTATAAATGGAGGGAATGGCGGTTCAATGTATCCGTCGCTTTCGACATCGGAGAGATATATGGCGACAATTCAGGTTGCCAATTGAAAGTGCAAAAAACATTTTGAAAAAGATGAATTACATACAAACGGAAATTGATGGTGTGTGGCTGATTGAGCCGAAGGTATTTGGTGATGAACGCGGTTATTTCATGGAAGCCTTTAAAGAAGAGGAATTCAAGGCGCATGTCGGCGACGTGCGCTTCATTCAGGACAATGAGTCGAAATCTTCTTTCGGGGTATTGCGTGGGCTACATTATCAGAAAGGGGAATACAACCAATCCAAACTGGTACGCGTCATAAAGGGGAAAGTACTGGATGTAGCGGTGGATTTACGCCAATCATCTCCTACTTTCGGTAAATACATCAGTGTGGAACTGAGTGAAGAAAATCGGCGCCAGCTTTTTATTCCCCGCGGATTTGCTCACGGTTTCTTGGTATTGAGCGACGAAGCTATATTTATATATAAGGTGGACAATGTGTATGCCCCGCAATCGGAAGCATCCATCCGTTACAATGATGAAACAATAGGCATTGATTGGCCCATGACGGAAGAACAACTATTATTATCCCCTAAAGATAAGGCAGCCCCATCTTTCCGGGATGCAGAATATTTTATATAAAGTATGAAAATAGCTATTGTCGGTACAGGGTATGTCGGTTTAGTGACCGGAACCTGTTTTGCAGAAATCGGCGTAAATGTAGTTTGCGTAGATACGAACAGTGAAAAAATAGAAGCATTAAAGAATGGTAATATTCCCATCTATGAAAATGGATTGGAAGAGTTGGTGAACCGGAATGTAAAGGCAGGACGTCTGTGTTTTACTACTTCGCTGGAGAGTTGCCTGAATGAAATGGATGTTGTTTTCAGTGCTGTGGGTACTCCTCCTGATGAAGACGGCAGCGCCGACCTTAGTTATGTGTTGGCAGTTGCCCGTACCATCGGCCGCAATATGCAGAAGTATGTGTTGGTGGTAACGAAGAGTACGGTTCCTGTAGGTACTGCAAAGAAAGTGCGCGCCGCTATTCAGGAAGAATTGGACAAACGGAATGTATGTATTGAATTTGATGTTGCGTCTAATCCTGAATTTCTGAAAGAAGGAAATGCTATCAATGATTTCATGAGTCCGGATCGCGTTGTTGTGGGAGTGGAGTCCGAACGTGCAAAGGAATTGATGAGCAAACTCTACAAACCATTCTTGCTGAACAATTTCCGGGTAATCTATATGGATATTCCCTCAGCGGAGATGACGAAATATGCCGCTAATTCGATGCTTGCCACCCGTATCAGTTTTATGAATGACATCGCTAATCTTTGTGAACTGGTTGGGGCGGACGTCAATATGGTGCGTAGCGGCATTGGTTCGGATACCCGTATTGGGCGTAAATTCCTCTATCCCGGTATCGGATATGGTGGTTCCTGCTTTCCTAAAGACGTGAAAGCGCTCATAAAGACAGCCGAGCAAAATGGTTATCAAATGCGGGTACTTCATGCGGTGGAAGAGGTGAATGAGCAGCAGAAAAGTATCTTGTTCGAAAAGTTACAAAAGTATTTCGACAATAAGCTGGAAGGTAAAACAATAGCTATGTGGGGGCTGGCTTTTAAACCGGAGACCGATGATATGCGGGAGGCTCCTGCTTTGATACTGATAGACAAACTGCTCAAAGCCGGATGTGAAGTACGTGTTTATGATCCTGCGGCAATGGAGGAATGTCGCCGCCGTATAGGAGATGTTGTTTATTATGCAGCAGATATGTACGATGTTGTTCTGGATGCCGATGCGTTGATGTTGGTGACGGAATGGAAAGAATTCCGGTTACCTTCCTGGGCTGTCATCAAGAAAACGATGAAAAAGACCGTAGTACTGGATGGACGTAATATCTACGACAAAAAAGAGATGGAAGATCAGGGGTTTGTTTATCGTTGTATTGGGAAATAGACAGTTTGGCGAAGCGAAGCTTCGCAGTGATTAGGGTTTAGTGAT
>NZ_DBDF01000138.1 GCF_002293435.1 Bacteroides sp. UBA939
AATACAAAGTGACAAAATGACAACCCCCTTAACTCCTTGCGCTAAGTCAGGACATAATGAAAACAGCTGATTTACTGAACTTTTCCTATGATTGATGCAACTTTTAGGAACGTTTATACGTCTAATTATAAACAAACAACCTGAGAACGGGACGGGCCATTCCGAAATAGGGCATCAAATCATAAAAGTAACATGAAAAGAATAGTAATAGCCATACTATTAAGCGGTATGGTACAGGGAGCTTTCGCTCAACAGGTAGAAATAAAAGGAACCGTACGCAATGCCACAAACCAAGAAGCCGTGGAGTTTGCAAACATAGTGCTTCAAACCATTGACTCCACATTTGTAACAGGCGTATCAACCAATCAGGAAGGCTACTTCGCTCTCAATAAAATAGATGCGGGAGATTATAGATTAGTACTTTCCAGCATCGGATACCAGACCCAATACATCACACTAAACGGAGTGAAGCAGAACACCAATCTGGGAAACATCCTTCTGGAAGATGCCGCCATCGCCCTGGAAGACGTAACCATCAGCGGTTCCAACCAGATAAGCCGCTCCGACCGGAAACTGGTGTTCCCATCCGAACGCCAGATGAAGGTTTCCACCAATGGTGTCAACCTGTTACAGGAACTGATGCTTCCGCGCATTCTGGTCAATCCCATGAACAATGAAATCGGAATTTCCGGCGGAGGCGAACTTCAATTGCGCATCAACGGGGTGAAGGCCGATATAAATGAAATAAAAACATTGCGTCCCTCTGATATTATCCGGATTGAGTACCACGACAATCCCGGCCTGCGCTACGGCAACGCCGAGATAGTGCTTGACTATATCGTCCGCCGCCCCGATACCGGAGGAAGTTTCGGAACAGACCTCTCGCAAGGGGTAAACGCAATGTGGGGAAATCATAATGTATTCGGCAAAGTCAACCACAAAAAGTCTGAATTCGGCGTATCTTATTTCATGGGAGTCCGCGACTTTTATGGCGGGTATCGTGATAATGAAGAAGATTTCCACCTGGCGGATGGCACCCACCTCCGGCGCGTGGAGCAAGGAGACCCCGACCGGATCATGTTATTCATGCACAACATGAATGCAAGCTACAATTACCAGGCATCCGAGAATTCCCTGTTCAGCGCAACATTCCACATGTACACAAACAACTGGCCACACGGAGATTACAAGGGTACTCTCTATAACGTAAACGACCGGACGGATATGGTGAACATGATAGACCGTACCAAGAGCAGTTTGACGCGCCCTTCATTAGACCTCTACTATCAGTACAATCTGAAGAATAAACAAACACTGGTATTTAATCTGGTAGGAACCTATAACCGCGAAAAGTCCCACCGCATCTATCAGGAAAGCCTGGACAACGAGGTACTTACTGATATCAACAACGATGTATTGGGTGATAAATACTCCCTGATCGGGGAAGTTATCTACGAAAAGCAATTCTCAAAAGGAAACGCCCTGAGCTTCGGACTGCAACATACACAATCATACGCTAACAACGAGTACCGCAACGGGCACAATTATGATACGAGAATGCGCCAGGGAAACACCTATATGTTCGGTGAGTATCACGGAAAAGCGAACAAACTGGATTACAGGTTCGGGCTTGGGCTGACCCGCTTCTACTACAGCCAAAGCGGCAAAGACGGCCATTCACAGAAGTACAACGTGAACCCGAAGATTGTGTTGCACTATACTTTCTCCGACCGTTCATTCCTGCGTTGGAAGGCCGAGGGCTTTAACGCAACTCCTTCACTGAGCGATTTAAGCGCAATAGAGCAAACCGTAGATTCATTTCAGATACGACGCGGTAACCCGAACCTGGAATCGTACTTATGCTACCGCACCGAACTGACGTACGAGTGGAAGAAAGGTATCTTCTACAGCAATCTTTACGGAAGCTACGACTATCGCCCCAATGCCATTATGGACGAGAAATACCAGGAAGGCAACAAGATTGTGCAGACATGGGACAATCAAAAAGACTGGCAAAAACTGTCCGGACGACTGATGCTCCGGGTAGGTCCATTATGGAATATGCTACAAGTATCGTTCACGGGAGGAGTAAACCACTATATGAGCCACGGCAACAAGTATTCTCATACGTATACGAACTGGTATTACGAAGGGCAAGCCTCGTTCAACTACAAGCGTTTCTCTTTGTTCTGGCAGATGAATACCAACTGGAACAATTTCTGGGGAGAAACCTTGACGGGTGGAGAGAATATTCAGATGCTGGGAGTATATTATAAGTATAAAGACCTCCGCATAGGGGCAGGCGCTTTCAACCTGTTCACAGACAACTATAAAGTGGAAAATGAAAATTGGAACCGATACGCCTCTTACAAGACAAAGATGTATATAAAAGAAAGCTCACGCATGTTCCTCGTCAACCTGTCCTACAACTTCTCTTTCGGACGCAAGTTCAAGAATATACAGAAGATGGTGAACAACAGTGACAATGACTCGGGAGTGATGAGTACAGGGAAGTAAGTGTTGAGAGATAATATTTTATTTTTTAGACGCGGATAATGCGGATTCTTCTCTTCTTAAGATTAGCAGTAGTATCTCTTATTCTCCTCCTCCCCTTTATTAAAGTTTACGTAATTTTTAATATACAGGCTTTATATAAAGTACACCAGCAAACCGAGCACGTTTCCCCTCAACCACCTCCCTACTATAACAATAGTATTGATAACCTGAGTTCGATATAATTTTTAGTACATATATCTTTAAAAATTAGGTAGATAGCTATAATTTGATTAAATTTATAGTGTCAAATCATAACATTTAATCCCATTACGCTATGCTACCTGATTCCAAAATTACAGAAATATTTTTTGTTATTGATGAGTTTTCTCAAGTATTTGATACTACCATTAAGGAGAAGTCGCTCTGTGATGGTAAAGCTCATCGCAATAAGCCTTGTAAAATGTCTGAGAGCGAAGTTGCCACCATCCTTGTACTCTTCCATCTGGGTGGATATCGGTGTCTGAAACATTTTTATCTTCAGCATGTCTGTAAACACATGAACGATGATTTTCCCAAGACATTATCCTATAACCGTTTCGTAGAATTGCAGGCCAAAGTGTCCGTAATGTTAGTCTGCTTTCTAAAGATGTGCAGATTTGGGGAATGTACCGGTATCTCTTTCGTAGACAGTACCAAACTTTGTGTTTGTGAGAACAAACGTATTCCCGCCCATAAAGTCTTTGCTGACAAAGGATACATCTCGGAAAGCCTGTTTAACCGGTTATTCTTTGATGGAATACACCTGATTACTACTGTCAGACGGAATATGAAAGAAAGATATATGACTCAGAACGATAGGATAATACTCCGAAAAAGAGCAATCATCGAAACCATTAATGACGAACTGAAGAATATCTGCCAGATAGAGCATACACGGCACAGATCGTTTGCGAACTTCATTTCAAATCTAATCGGAGGATTGACTGCATATACTTTCTTACCCAAGAAGCCATCCATTAATGTGGAGCTTGAACCAGCAGCACAATTCTTTATTCCATCCTAAAATTATATCGAACTCACGTTATTGATAGGGTTGCAACCGATACCAACAGGAAAGTTTTTCCAAACACAAATTCCATACTTGAGTCCACTTCAAAAAGTCTTTTTTATCAGAAATCAACACTCTACAGATGCTTCTGAGTGGTGATGGGTGGGGGTGGTGTGGGTAGGGGTAAAAGTGCTAAAATGCACTTTTTGAAAAGGAGTAAGATCATCATCTAACATAATAAAGTCCCTATTACTAACTCGATTGCCAAAACCGGAAATACCAATTCGCCATAATGCAACATCCTCCACTACAACATCTTTATTTATGTCTGCAAACGGATAACGGAATTGATTGAACTATCACATTATAAACAACTTTAAACGAATCAGACAAACAGCGATCCTATATAATAGGAATATCCTTTCTTACGTCCTTATTGGCGCATATAGGAATTAATAACGGAATGTCACTTTCGATACCTGTCCCCATGAATAGCATGTTACTAAACAAAGAAGCATCATCATTTCGCATTGTCGAATTTTCATTATTATTCCATTTAGTGCATCTTTAATCCTCCTCCCTGCTTGAACTATTCAAACTTTTTCACCTTTGTCAGTACTCCTGTATCAGAATAATACTTCCATTCGCCATATTCAAAAGAAAAATCACCTTCGGGGTCTTTGTCCCATAACAAAATTCCTTCTGATTTCTTAATACCATTTGGATAATAACTTATGCAATAACATTGATACGGACAAACACCTTGTGCATGGTGTTCAATAGGAATCGGCTTGTCATTTTCCTTGAAACCTTTCTGTATCATTATTAAATGTCCAAAATCTCCAAAGTAATACCAAGTACCTGTAATAGTATCGTTTTTATATTCTCCAAAACAACTAAGTTCACCTTTTGAAATACTGAATGATTTATACAGACCATTTTTTCTTCCATTTCGGTAATATATTTCAGTTCGCCAAGATTTTGTATTTTCTTTCCATAAGCCATCCTTTAGTCCTTCCCTGTTAGACTGATTGATTTTTTCAGCGTATTCTTTTTGGGCAAACATATCAATATTGAGGACTAAACCTATTGCAATTATAACAAACAACTTTTTTTTCATAATCATTTTTATTTATAAATACGTTTGGAGATACTCATTATTTTCCCGTTGGGAATAAGAGGCGGGCGATTTATATTTACAGGTGTTGACATAGTACGAGAAACTGTTACACTTACTGTGTTTTTCCGTTGGGTATCTGTATTAAAATTACCTATAAAATCTGACCATTTATTCCTATCTATCAACAAACAACCTTGTGAAACCGCACTACCCGAACTCGTCAAACCTGTCAAATTATTCAACCCCGGCTTATGTATATTGATGCCTTCGGCATAAGTCCTATTAGAATGGGCAGGATTTGCTTGTCCCAATTCTATTGTTTGCGAAGCAGCACCTTCATCGCGCATTTTCAAGGCAGTGTAACTGCCTTTGTGTAATCCAACAGTTGCATGATAAGTACCCTCTGGAACAGTTGCGTAATCATCGCTCGAGGGATTTGTATTTGCATCAAATGTTGTTGTCGTTCCGTCTGCCAAATATACTGTTGCCGTTGAAGACCCCATATTGTACTTGCTTGAAGCATCAAAAGTACCATTATACGAAAAGAAAACCGCTTGTGCATATAAACCTGACAGAAGATTACCATCCGCATCATAAGACCGGTCTTCTGGTATCCATTCGTAACCATTGTATATACGATTGCCATCGTGATCTTCATCATAAGTTGGCCTCCACGCCCTTCCGTCGGGGTCTATGTAAAGAATAGGATTGTTCATACAATAAGCATAAGGCGACCAACTGTAATAATCTTCTGCCAACGGATCAGGCGTCGAGAAAATCCCCAGTACTGAATCCTGCATCCTCGCCACAAAATCATACAAATTCAGCCCCTTCTGCGTATCCAGTTCCTTCCCTCCGAACTTGTAAGGCTGCGAGGAACTCTGGTTACCTTCGGTGAACGACATGCCGTAGGGATAGTAGTGGTTGCTTTGAACAATTGCACCATTCGCGTTGGCAACCACACGGTT
>NZ_DBDF01000236.1:0-216 GCF_002293435.1 Bacteroides sp. UBA939
AAGAATCCGCGCTCGTCCGCGTTATCCGCGTTCATCCGCTTAACCCGCGTCGTCCGCGTACCCATTCTCACCGCTAAATTCTCATTTATAACGAAACACTTATGAATAATGCAGGCTAAAAAACCGGTATTTTCACCGCATATAGATGGTGTTTACACCGCATATATATGGTCCGCGCACGGGATATATATGGTTCACGCACCGCATATATCCCGT
>NZ_DBDF01000236.1:394-12347 GCF_002293435.1 Bacteroides sp. UBA939
GAAATTTCATCTCGTGAGACGAAGAATTTCATCTCGTGGGATGAATGAATCCGTCTCACGAGACAAAAAAATCCGTCCCGTGAGACGAACGAAACCGTCCCACGGGATTTATGAGTGTATTTGCTACTTTCTGAACACCAATATCTTCTATCACACCCTTTGGGGTGCTAATGTTGCCAAACAAGGATGCTAATGTTAATCCCCTTCATTATTACCACTCGCTTGTGTTGATAAAACGTTTTTTTTGCGATATTTGCATCACTTAATCATATACAACCAATCCTATGAAACGCACAGTTCTGTTATTACTCAGCCCTTGTTTCATTCTGTTCCTGTGGGGCAGCAACGAAATCCCGTTCAAACACCTGGGAGTAGACAACGGGCTATCCAACAGTCAGGTCAACTATATCACCAAAGATTCGCAAGGCTTTATGTGGTTCTCTACCGACTACGGGCTTAACCGCTACGACGGATATTCCTTCAAGGTATTTGCCCACAACAGCAAAGACCCGTACTCCCTGCCCGAAAACTCGGTAGATGATGTGCAAGAAGATGCCGACGGTTCGCTGTGGGTACGCACCAGGCACTTGAGATATGTGTGGTACGATGCCCGAAAAGAAATCTTTCACCCCGCGGATTCCCTGTTGAAAGAGCGCTACGGAATTCCGGATCCTACCTACCTGATGTATATAGATAAGGAGAAAAACATCTGGACCTACGGATACAACGGAACCCACTACTATCACCGCACAGAGCAGAAGCTCTACTTCTATCCCATAGATGAAAACCTAAGGGCGCAGGGTGCCGGCGTAACCGCCATCGCCGAAGATGAAAGCCATACGATACTGCTCTACTCCAATGGCTACTTCGAGCGGGTGAGCCGCGCCACTAAAGAAATCACACACCGCAACTGGTACCTGTCTGATGCATGGGACGGCATATCGTGGAAATACGGAATGCTGGTAGATGCCGATGGCGATTACTGGATTTACGGCGATGGAGGCGTATGGCTTTACCACACCGCCGATGGCCGCTGGCAGCACCTCAGCACGCGCAAAGACTCGCCTTTTGTACTCTCCGGAAACCACGTGAGGAACGTGATGAAGGATGCCGCAAACCAGCTATGGATAGCTATCGACCACGGCGGCATCAACATCATCAACAGAACAGCAGGAACCATAAAGTATCTACAGAACGATATCTTCGACGAATGCAGCATCCTGCAAAACAGCGTAAACTGCTTGTACTGCGACGAAAGCGGCGGCGTATGGGTGGGCTACCACAAAAGAGGAATATCGTACTACAACGAAAGCATATTTAAGTTCCGCACCGACCACCTTTACGAGTTCAATCACATCAGGAACTTCACCTCGGACGTAAACATGATTGACGAAGACCGCAGCGGAAACATTTGGGCGGGAACCAGCAATGGGCTGATCTTCATCGACTGTCGTACCGCCCGGCGGGAGATATACCGGCATACTTCCGACGCCAATTCGATCTCGGGCGACGTAATTGTGAGCCTGCTGAAAACCACCGACGGGAAAACATGGGCGGGAGCCTATCAGAACGGGCTTAACGTATTCGACGGACGCACCTTTACCCGCTACAGGCACGAGCCGGGCAACCCCAACTCACTGGTCAACGACAATGTATGGGCATTGGCCGAGGGCAAAGACGGGTACATCTGGATAGGCACACTGGGCAGCGGCTTGCAGGGATTAGACCCGCGCACCGGACGCTTCACCCGCTATCCGAACCCTCCCGGGGAATTCGCGAACGATTACGTTGTGTCGATAATCGTAGGCCGTGACGGAAACATATACATGGCCACTGCAAACGGCATAAACGTGTACTCGCCATCCGCCAAAACGTTCGAGAGATGGAACGGTAACAAGAAGGGCACGCAAAGATTCTCGCACCAAAACGTGAATGATGTGTACGAAGACAGCCGCGGCCTGCTCTGGGTGGCCACCGTCGAAGGGCTGAACATCTACGACCGCAAGAACGACGAAATCATCATCCCGGTCAGCAGCCCCGGCCTGGGCAACGAAATCATCCAGGCAATTGTAGAAGATAACAACAAAAACATGTGGGTAACCAGCAGCAGCAGCATATCCAACATCATAGTGAATGTAGACCCGACTACGGGGATGTATACTTACACTCACCATCGCTACAGCGATCTCGATGGCTTGCAAGGGCAGCAATTCAACACGCGCGCGCTATTCAAAACAACACGGGGAGAGATTGTGGGCGGGGGCATACGCGGGCTGAGTTATTTCGACCCCGAAGGACTGAAGTACAACAGCATCACACCCAAAGTTGAATTCACCGAGCTACTATTGTTCAACGAAGAGGTGAAGATAGACAGCGTGTACCAGGGAAACCGCATCCTGACCCGCGCGCTGAGCTACACGGAAGAAATCAAGCTGAAGCATAGCCAGAATGTATTCTCGGTTTCTTTCTCGGGCATGAACTATATCCTGCCCGAGAAAACCCAGTTCATGTATATGCTCGAGGGGTTCAATACGGACTGGATGGTTGCCGATGCAAACAAACTGACGTACACCAATCTGGCACCCGGAAGGTACACCCTCAAAGTGAAGGCTACCAACAGCGACGGTTTCAGCAACCACGAGATTTCCGAACTCCGAATCGTCATTGCCCCGCCATTCTGGGCATCGCCCATCGCCTATATCCTGTATTTTCTTTTAGCGGTAGGCATCCTCTTGCTGGCACGCCGGCAGATACTGCGCAACGAACGGCATAAATATAAACTGGTGCAGATAGAGCAGGAAGCCCAGCAGAAGCACGAGATTGACGACATGAAGCTGCGTTTCTTCACCAACATCAGCCACGAACTGCGCACGCCGCTCACGCTGATTATATCTCCGCTCGAAAAGGCAATCAAACAAACAGTTGACCGGGAGCAGAAGAACAGACTGGAAATGGTGCATCGCAATGCTATGAGGCTGCTAAGCATGGTTAACCAGCTGCTCGACTTCCGCAAGAGCGACGTCAGAGGGCATCAGTTTAATCCGACGCAGGGAGATATCGTCGATTATATCCACAACGTGAGCAACTCCTTCACCGAATATTCGGAGAAGAAGAATGTGCGCCTGATCTTCTTCTCGACCGTCAAAGAATTGTGGATGGTGTTCGATGAAGATAAGTTGGGCAAGATTATCATGAATCTGCTGTCCAATGCGTTCAAATTTACGTCCGAGGGCGGAAGAGTGGATGTATCGCTGGATTTGCTGCCGGCATCGGACGACCGGGCGGAGCTGCTCGAAATTAGAATATCGGATACAGGCATCGGCATCAGAGACGAGGATAAAGAACTTGTGTTTGAGCGCTTTTACCAGGTGCGGCAAAAGGAAGGACAGAAAACAGGCGGAAGCGGCATCGGCCTGCATCTGGCTAAGGAATTTGTTTCGCTGCACGGCGGAACGATTACCGTGGTCGACAATGTAAGCAAAGGAAGCGTGTTTATTGTGATGATTCCGGTGGTTCGTGCCCAGACCGTGCCAGAGCAGACCACCGAAACCAAACCGGAGCAGGCGGAACCAGTAGTAGTGATGCCTCCTTCGGCAGACGATTTTGCAGACAACGATGCGGAGGAGATAGAAAGCGGATTGCCTGTCATTCTGGTTGTCGACGATAACGAGGACTTCCGTATTTTTATGCGCGACTGTTTAAGATCGGAGTACGCAGTAGAAGTTGCAGTTGATGGCACAAAGGCGTGGGAGATGATTCCTGAGCTGCAACCCGATGTCATCGTGAGCGATGTGATGATGCCCCAAATGGACGGCAACGAACTGTGCCGGCGGGTGAAGACGGACATCCGCACCTCGCACATCCCGCTGATTTTGCTCACCGCCCGTTCGGCCAAAGAGCAGAAGCTGGAAGGCTTGGAGAGCGGGGCGGATGACTACATCACCAAACCCTTCGACTTCGATATACTCGCCCTGCGCATCCGCAAGCTGTTGCAACTGCGGCAGAAGCGGCAGGAAAGTTTCAACCCGCAAATGGAGATTAACCCCAGCGAAATAACCATCACCTCGCTGGACGAGAAGCTGATAAACAAAGCCATCCGGTACGTAGAAGAAAACATCGGCCGGAGCGATCTTTCGGTGAAAGAGCTTAGTAGCGAGCTGGGGGTAAGCCGCGTGCATTTCTACAAGAAGATGCTTTCCATTACCGGGAAAACACCGATTGAGTTTATTCGCATCATCCGCCTCAAGCGCGCGGCGCAATACCTGCGCGAAAGTCAGCAAACGGTATCGGAGATAGCTTATCAAACGGGCTTCAGTAATCCGAAGTACTTCAGGAAGTACTTTAAGGAAGAGTTCGGGGTGCTGCCTTCCGAGTATCAGGAGAAGGAAAAGTAGTTGCGAGGGCTGCCCGAAGCTCGGTTCTTGCTTCCGTAGTAGTACGGAGGGATTCATTTCTCCCAAAACCCACCCCGGAGTTCCGAAATAAAGAAGAGCTTTCTTTATTCAAGCCTGCATTATTCATAAGTGTCTTGTCATAAATGAGAATTTAGGTGGAAATGGGTACGCGGACGACACGGAATAAGCGGACGAACGCGGACTATCTCTATTAGCTTCGCTGACAGAGATACTCTTGTTAATCCGCATACCGCTAAATTATTATTTAAGAAAAAATCCGCGTTCGTCCGTTTAATCCGTGTCGTCCGCATATCCATTCTTCGCTAAATTATCATTTATCGTAAAAATAATTATTACGAAGTACTTACACTATGAATAATGTAGGCAAGGATGTCCTGCGGTTTAGCCTGAATAATTCATGCTTCAGGAGTTAGAGGAGTTATCACCCAACAAGTTGGCTTAGGAGTTAAAGCCGATACAATGTTATATGATTCACGGAGTATCGGCTTTAACTACTTAACTACTAACGAAGTGATAACTACTTTAACTACAATATAAATAATGCGGTTTAAGACTGTATTATTCATCAGCAACCTTCACAGTCTGATTATTCTTTTACTGTATATTCAATGCGATATTGCACGCGCCGTAACTGCGGAAACATATCCCGAAGCATGATACGGTATGGCGCTCCTCCTTTGAGGCGCATCAGTTGAGCTTCCCGGCCCCCGAAAATAGGTACGGTACTAATAATATGGAGTATCTCGTCCTTACCATTAATATTACTTTTCTCCACCAGTTTGGCTAACCCGTCCCAATCCTCAGCTTCCCACGAAACAGACCACTGGCTCGGACTGAGCGTCAAAGAGAAATTGTCCATGATGTAATTCTTAAGAGCCATGGAGCGACCGTAAGAAAGCCGTTCGTTCTTGTCATAGCTACCTTCGACAGAGGAAAAACTGTTGATTATGAGACTTTCAATGGTAATGTTGGGGGAATTCTGAATAGAGCTAAGCACTTGGCGAAGATTTGCCAACTCCTCGGAATTGTGGAATAACTCGGGATGTATTTCAGTACGTCCTACGGGGAATTCGATGAATGCCTCACCCTCTAAGATGCGTTTATGATGAACAGCAACAGGCTCTGCAGGCGTTTGCACCGATTCCGCCGGTGGAGCAACCTTTACCTGCGAAGCAACATCTGTCCGGGGAGCCGTTTCCGTTGCAGGAGCCGTTTCCGTTGCAGGCAATTCCACTTTGTCACCTATCGACAGAACCAGAAGTTGACGCTCATTCCGGAAGTTGATAATCTCCTCGTAGAGGCTCAAACCGGCAGAGTCCATCCACGTCTCGTAGGGGACAGCGTAATTGTAATCAACCTGTGTTTCGGTATCTTTCACCACCCGGATTGTCTTTTCGGGACGTTGGAAATCCATACGGCCTTTCTCGCCGAGCAGGCGTATGCCACGTTCGGTAGCCTTGTACTTGTTCTTACCCTGAACCATGATGTCAGGAAGAGCAACAATCTTAGCCTCAGGAGTTCCCACCTTTCCGCCGGTAAGAGCCGGAGTCAGGAGTATTCCCGAGAACCATGCGGCTCCTTCACGGTCGATGTGTATCTTAAAACTTACCCGGACGGAGTCTTCCTCCACACGAACCGAACTGTCGTACAAACGAATCGTTCCGATATACTGGGCGCGGACAGGCAACGCAAATATGGCTGCCAATACGCATGTTATGATGAATCTGTTCATAGTCAAAGCTATTTAATCATGTATATAAGTGAAAGTCCGACTTTGGTAGGGCCGAAATAGTTTTTCGTTTCGTGCCCCAGCTTCGCGCCGCACTTGTTGCATTTGAAACGGTCATAATCAAGGTAGACATACCCCAACCCCAAAGTCGCTTCGAGCGAGAAACGGTTGGAGAGCATCCAGTGATAACCATAAGAAATACCTATGCCGTAGAGATTACCCTCGTAGCGGTAGTTCTTCAAATCGCCGTAACCCATCATCTCCTCCACAGCCGGCGGCAGCGAGAGGTTACCGACATTGAAAAGCGACCAGAGGCCGTGAGCGCCCAGGAAATGACCGTTGAAGGGTTCATATATCCAGTAGCGTAACTCGGGTTGTACCAGTATGTGCTTAATCTTCCTGGCATTGGAGAAAGTCCACGGATTGTAATTCACGGGTAAGTCCAGCGATAATCTTTTGGACAGGCGGAACTCAACCCCAAGGCTAAAGGTGGTGGTCGCATCATACAGCAGATTGGTCTTGACAGCGAAAACAGGAAGCTTGGGAAGAGTGCCTACAGGCTCTTGCGTAGCTGTCTGTTGCCAAGTATCGGTCGGAGCCTGAGCAAAGACCGGGAACAGTACTAAATTAGGTACTAAATAAAGCACCATTAAAAGCATTCGTTTTCTCAATATCATAATTTTCAATATTAAAATCTATTTATAGTGATTCATTCTTTTGAGTTATGAAACAAATAACCGATGCAAAAAGTTGAAATGTATCACAACTATTTGTGGTATCACTTTCCACAATCAATGGATAATGTGATAGTGGATGAAGTGTTTTCATTGTATATTGGAACTGATAATTATGGGCGTAAACTTAAGATAATCTTATTGTTACCTATAATATGTTGCACAACACTGTTTAGTAACACTTTCGATTAATTGCTCATCTTTCAATTAATTCATAATTTGCGCCTCACTTTAATTAATGGTATGCGAAGACATACTGAGTTATTCATTTTAAATCTTATACATCATGAAAGTATATCAGACGAATGAAATTAAGAACATTGCCCTGCTTGGCAATGATGGCTCGGGTAAAACCACTCTCACAGAAGCGCTGCTCTATGAGAGTGGTATTATAAAACGTCGTGGTAGGATTACTGCCAAGAACACAGTCAGCGATTATTTTCCGGTGGAGCAAGAATATGGCTATTCTGTGTTTTCCACCGTTTTCCATGTGGAGTGGAACGGCAAAAAACTGAATATCATAGACTGCCCGGGAAGTGATGACTTTGTGGGAGCAGCCATGACGGCTCTCAATGTAACTGACACTGCAATATTGCTTCTGAACGGACAATATGGTCCTGAAGTTGGTACACAGAACCACTTCCGTTATACGGAGAAGTTGGGCAAACCGGTGATTTTCCTGGTGAACCAGCTCGATCATGAAAAGTGTGACTATGAAATGGTACTGGAGCAGTTGAGAACAGCTTATGGTTCGAAGGTAATTCCCGTGCAATATCCGTTGAATACCGGACCGAACTTCAATTCGTTGATTGATGTGCTTCTGATGAAAAAATATTCGTGGGGGCCGGAAGGTGGCGCACCTACCATTGAAGAGGTTCCCGCTGAGGAGATGGAAAAGGCTACCGAAATGCATAAGGCATTGGTAGAAGCCGCTGCCGAACACGACGAAATGTTGATGGAGAAATTCTTTGAACAAGAGTCGCTGACGGAAGATGAAATGCGTGAAGGTATCCGTAAAGGCTTGGCTTCGCGTGGCATGTTCCCTGTATTCTGCGTGTGTGCTGGAAAAGATATGGGTGTGCGCCGTCTGATGGAGTTCCTGAGCAATGTAGTTCCGTTTGTAGATGAAATGCCTCCTGTCCATAACACCCGTGGTGAAGTTGTGTTGCCCGAATCGAATGCTCCTACTTCTCTTTATTTCTTTAAGACTGCCGTTGAACCGCATATCGGTGATGTACAATACTTCAAGGTGATGAGCGGTAAAGTGCACGAAGGAGAAGACTTTACGAATGCCGACCGTGGTTCAAAAGAACGTATTGCCCAGATATATGCTTGTGCGGGCGCCAACCGTATTAAAGTAGAAGAAATGGTAGCCGGCGATATCGGTTGCACCGTAAAACTGAAAGACGTGCATACCGGTAATACTCTGAATGGAAAGGGTACTGAAAACCGTTTCAACTTCATTAAATATCCGAACTCCAAATACTCTCGCGCCATTAAGCCCGTCAATGAGGCTGATACGGAGAAGATGATGGCTATCTTGAATCGTATGCGCGAAGAAGACCCGACATGGGTGGTTGAGCAATCTAAAGAATTGCGCCAAACAATAGTTCATGGGCAGGGCGAATTCCACCTGCGTACATTGAAATGGCGTATGGAGAATAATGAGAAACTGCAAATTAAGTATGAAGAGCCGAAAATCCCTTATCGTGAAACGATTACAAAAGCAGCTCGTGCAGATTATCGCCATAAGAAACAATCAGGTGGTGCAGGACAGTTTGGTGAAGTGCACTTGATTGTAGAACCCTACTACGAAGGAATGCCGATGCCCGATACCTATAAATTCGGTGCCCAGGAATTTAAGATTAACGTGAAAGGCACCGACGAAGTTCCATTGGAATGGGGCGGTAAACTGGTATTTATCAACAGTATCGTGGGTGGTTCCATTGACGCGCGTTTCTTGCCGGCTATCCTGAAAGGTATTATGTCTCGCATGGAACAAGGGCCGTTGACCGGTTCGTATGCCCGTGACGTACGAGTGATTGTTTATGATGGTAAGATGCACCCGGTGGACTCCAACGAAATCTCCTTTATGCTTGCAGGGCGTAATGCCTTCAGCGAAGCATTTAAGAATGCAGGTCCCAAGATTCTTGAACCTATTTATGACGTGGAAGTATTTGTTCCGTCGGATAGAATGGGTGATGTAATGGGTGACTTGCAGGGACGCCGAGCCATGATTATGGGTATGAGCAGTGAAGCCGGTTATGAAAAGCTGAGTGCTAAAGTGCCTTTGAAGGAAATGTCATCTTATTCCACAGCTTTAAGCTCCTTAACAGGAGGACGCGCTTCGTTTATTATGAAGTTTGCCAGCTATGAACTTGTTCCGAGTGATGTACAAGACAAGCTGGTTAAAGAATTTGAAGCCAAACAAACGGAAGATTAAGAGAAGTATTATTGCGGATAGCATATAATTTATAAAAACCGTTACCCCCTCAAAACAGGGGATAACGGTTTTTTATTAGCAGTGATTAAGAAGATAAGCAAATGTAAATGTGAATATTTAATTTTTTATTAAATTTGCAAACTAAAGACATTCCTGTTTGTTATAATACTCATAATACAACTTAAAAATGCCTTTCGGTTAATTTACGAGAACTGTCGGTTAAATCAGGTTAATTCGTTAGGAGTGTTAATTAGGGAGTGTTAATTTTGTATCTATGAAGAAGTCAACTATATGGATATTAGGTGCCGTTATGGGATTGTCCTTCATCAGCTTGTTGTATCTGCAAATCAGTTACATAGAGCAGATGGTGAAGATGCGTAATGAGCAGTTTGATGAATCGGTGAAGCGTGGCTTGATGGCAGCTTCCAAAGATGTGGAGTCTGCAGAAGTTAATCGCTGGTTGCGTGAAGACATCTCCGAGGCGGAAAAGAGAGCCTGGGAACAGAGTGCGCAGGGAAAAGAAATGGTGCAAATACAACGGATTACAGCGACATCGCCTGATCGTTCCAAATATTCGAGTATGGAACTGCAGACGATAATAAATAATCCGTCAGGATTGCCGCGAGCAATGATTTCGCGTAAGCATGGCACCAAGACAATTCCTCAGACTGCACGTTCGCAGGTAGATTTGATTAAGACCCGTTATATATACCAACGGGCTTTGTTGGATGAGGTTGCCTGGCAAATGGTTTACCGGGCGAGTGATAAGCCAATCGAGGAGCGTATCAACTTTAAGAACCTGGACCAGTACGTCAAGATGGGGTTGATAGATAATGGTATTAATTTGGGGTATCACTTTAAGGTAGTAGACCGGGATGGGCGAGAGGTATATCGTTGTTCGGATTACAGTGACGAAGGAAGTGAGAATTCATATACCCAACCTTTGTTTTTGAACGATCCGCCTGCCCGTATGAGTATGGTGAAGATACATTTCCCGGGTAAAAGGGATTATATCTTCGACTCGATCAGTTTTATGATACCATCGATGATATTTACCTTCGTGCTGTTGATAACATTTATATTCACGATTTATATCGTGTTCCGTCAGAAGAAGCTGACAGAGATGAAAAATGATTTTATCAACAACATGACGCATGAGTTTAAGACACCGATTTCGACAATTTCGTTGGCGGCGCAAATGCTGAAAGATCCTACGGTGGGCAAGTCTCCCGCAATGTTCCAGCATATATCGACAGTCATTAACGATGAAACGAAACGGTTGAGATTCCAGGTAGAGAAGGTGCTTCAGATGTCAATGTTCGACCGTCAACGGGGAGCGACGCTAAAGATGAAAGAACTGGACACCAACGAGTTGATTGGCGGTGTTATCAATACATTCGCCTTGAAAGTAGAACGTTACAATGGTAATATCGTTTCGGAATTGAGTGCGACAGACCCGGTTATCTTTGCAGATGAAATGCACATTACAAATGTTATCTTCAATCTGATGGATAATGCAATGAAGTATAAGAAACCGGATGTTGACCTGAAATTAAAGGTGAAGACTTGGAATGAGCCTGGTAGACTGATGATTTCTATTCAAGATAACGGTATAGGTATTAAGAAAGAGAATTTGAAAAAGATATTTGAGAAGTTCTATCGCGTGCATACAGGTAATCTGCACGATGTAAAAGGCTTCGGTCTTGGTCTTTCTTATGTAAAGAAGATAATTACCGATCATAAGGGAACTATTCGGGCAGAGAGTGAACCGAATGTTGGAACTAAATTTATTATAGCATTACCTTTACTTAAAAATTAATGATATGGACGAAAAATTGCGTATTTTATTGTGCGAAGATGATGAAAATCTTGGCATGCTTTTAAGAGAATATTTGCAGGCGAAAGGCTATTCAGCCGAGTTGTATCCTGATGGTGAAGCCGGATACAAAGCCTTTCTGAAGAACAAGTATGACTTGGGTGTATTTGATGTGATGATGCCGAAAAAAGACGGTTTTACCCTGGCTCAGGAAGTACGTGCGGTGAATGCTGATATTCCTATTATCTTCCTGACTGCGAAAACTCTGAAAGAAGATATTTTGGAAGGCTTTAAGATTGGTGCGGATGATTATATCACCAAGCCGTTCAGTATGGAAGAACTGACTTTCAGAATTGAAGCTATCTTGAGACGTGTACGTGGAAAGAAGAACAAAGAGAGCAATGTCTATAAGATTGGTATGTTTACTTTCGATACTCAGAAACAGATTTTATCGACGTCTGACAAGCAGACGAAGCTGACTACTAAAGAGTCTGAACTGCTGGGGTTGCTTTGTGCGCACGCTAATGAGATTTTGCAGCGCGATTTTGCCTTGAAGACTATCTGGATTGATGATAACTATTTCAATGCACGTAGTATGGANNTACGTAAGCATCTGAAAGAAGATCCTTCTATTGAAATCATCAATATCCACGGGAAAGGTTATAAGTTAATTACACCTGAACCGGAGGCTTAAACTGCGGAGCACAAGACCGCAAAGCGGATTGTATAAGAATAAAGAAAGGCGGTTGCTATTGTAGCAACCGCCTTTCTTTATTCTCTTTCCGATAATTAGTCCGCTAATTTTTTATTAACGAC
>NZ_DBDF01000169.1 GCF_002293435.1 Bacteroides sp. UBA939
TGGTACGGACTTGATACGGAGCAGGTAGTGTGTGATAGGGTCTGCATGATTCATACTTTAACTCTTGAAGTATGAATAATACAGGTAAAGGATGGTATGGAGATGGGGTACGTTTGTTGTGATTTCCTATAACTACTTCGTTACTGTTAGTTTAGTTTATGCATGATGATTTACTGAAGTATCTCTGTCAGCGAAGCTAATAGAGATACTTCTACTAATCATTTAAGTTACTCTTACTTAATCCTTTACCCCACTGACTCATCATTCATCACCTCAACTAATTACAGCGAGGAATCCGTCTGTATTCTAACTTTATGTTAATAAACCTAAACTTGTTTGTCGATTAATAATAAATGTTTATTTTTGAAAAATCAAGTATAAAAAGTTTCAGTAGTAATTTAAAAATAATAAATGATTTATGAAAAAGAGTTTGTTTTTAGTACTGTGTGTACTGTGTTCCGTGGTTGGTTCTGCCCAGGATTTGGATGAGCCAAAAGGAAAACCGACTGTGTTTATTGACTATTTCAAGCGCTCGGGCGATGTGCCGTTTGCATGGGTAGAAGGGTTGCGTAATACGGTAATCGAAGGAATCCAGAAGATGGAACGTGTTATCCTGATTGATGTTGACTCGCAGGATGCATTGCGTATTGAATCACAGCGTCGCTCTTCGGAGAATATTTCGTCGGGTGATGACAATGAAATGGATCGCCTCTCGGTGATGGAAGAGTTGGGCGCACAGTTCATCATTACCGGTCAGGTAACTTCCATGACAGCCGCTTATAAGACGAGGGAAGGCAAAGGATATTATGACGGATCGATATCATACTCCCTGAAAGTGATCAACCCGAAGAATGGAACATTGATTGGTACGAAAACATTCCAGCATAGCGGCTTGACCGGCGGAACCGGTGGCAATAAAGAAGAAGCTATAGCCAAAACCATTAAGAACGCCGTGTATAGCATGCGCGACTTCGTGGACGAATACTTCAAAATGGAAGGAACAATCCTCGAGGTGAACAGCGAGAAGAAAGGGAAAGCGGAAGAAGTATATATCAATCTTGGCTCGATGCATGGGGTGAAAGATGCTCAGAAGTTTACCGTTTACGCAATTCGTGAAGTTGCCGGACGCGAAGCCAGGAAAGAAATCGGGCGTCTGACCGTGAAAGCCGTAGAAGGTGATGATATATCTTTATGCAAAGTTCAGAAAGGTGGCGAAGAAATCCTGAAAGCGATCCGTGATGAACAAGTCATCAAGATTGTGTCCCGCGAGCAAACCTTGATGGGAGGGATATTAAACTAATAAAAATATTGATTTATGACCAAACAATGCTTATTGCTGCTTCTGGGGATATTTCTGTCCGTCGGTCTTTTCGGGCAGAACTATTCCGTTGAAGTGGTTTTCCTGCAACAACAGGGGAATACACTGACCGTTCGCTCTTCGGGTGTTAGCGAGAAGAAAAAAGAAGCGGAAAAGATGGCTGTGAAATCTGCTTTCCATACCTTATTCTATACAGGGGTGGACGGTGTCAATGGAGGTAACGCGATGATTTCTGACGCAAAACCTGACTATGACCGTCGCTTTTTCGATGAAGACCGGTATTCGGTATTCGTGAAGAGTCATACCGTTACGGAAGAACCGAGCAAACAAGGCAAGAATTACCGCTGTACGGTAGAAGTGACCATCCTTTTCGATGCCTTGCAGAAAGACCTGGTCCGGAATAAGGTACAGACCAACCTTGGCATGGCAGTAGGAACACCCGGCAGCCAGGTCAGTTTGCCTACGGTGACGGTGGTTCCTTATACAAGGGAAGAGGAGGACGTACGGGCTGTTCTTGACCGGAGCCAGATGTTGAGCTATGCCGTCAGTAAGATGACCAGTGAATTCAGTTCGCGCGGGTATAAGACGAGAGACTTTATCGCTCAGCTGAAGCGTACCAAGCGGAATGATGTGCTGACCGCCGGAAGCCAGTCGGATGGTGTTACCAAGATGATACAGAACATGGGCGCGGACATCATTGTGACCGCCAGAGTAATGTCGACCACCGATGCGAAACGTCAGAGTGAAGTGTCGCTGGAGTTGACAGCTACCGAATTCCAAACGGCAGGCAATCTGGCAAGCGCTACCTTCCAAAGCGGTAAATACGTGACTACGGATACCATCAAGCTGACGGACTATGCCCTGAAGAAAGTGAAAGATGAATTTTTCACAAAATTGCAGGCATCGTTTAATGACATTGTGAAGAATGGACGCGAACTGGCTATCCAGATGGTATTGGCGAAGTCTGTTACCGATTGGGACTTCGATCAGCTTCTTCCTGACGAAAGCGCAGGCTTTAAGGTGGTGCTGGAAGATTGGTTGCAAACCCACGCCTTGAATGGCGTTTACGATATGAGCCGCAGTAATGATAAGGTAATCGACATGTCAATGAAGGTGCCTATCTGGGACGAAGCACAGGGACGTGCTTATACTATTTCCCGTTTCAGTACCGAACTGAAGAGTTTCCTTGACGAAAAGCTGGGAGGAGAATATGTTGCATCAATCGTTACTATGGGGCAAGGATTGACTGTAACCATTAAATAAATATTAGATATCATGAAGAAAAGTATCGCTCTTTTGACCTTGCTGTTTGTTGTTTCACTAAGTGTGGCGGCGCAGGAAACCATTCATTTTGTGGCAGGCGTCCCTGCGCAAAAGGGATTAAACCAGAAAAACAAGGATGCACTGAAACTGAAAGTGGAACAAATCCTGGCAAGGAACAATGCCGGTGTGGCATCGCTCTACAATGCGTTCGTAATTCAACCTGAACTGGTTCTCGGAGAAACCAGGAAGACGGAAGGATTGCTGCGTGACGTAACATTGGTTACGGGAGAATTCTCTCTGACCGCCCGTAACAAATATGATGACAGCGTATATGGCACGGCTGTCATAGAAGTGCAGGGAGACGCCACCGGAAGTACAGACGATGCTATTGCTTCGCTTATTTCGAGTATTAAGGTTACTGACCCGGCTTTTGTCCGCTTCATCCGTAATACCCGTAAGCATATTACGGAATTCTATCAACAGAATTGTCCCATCATCATCGAGAAAGCCCGTGTTATGATTGACGCGGGTATGTTAAGGGAAGCGGGCGCTTATTTATCGGTCGTTCCTGAAACAGTGCCCTGTTACGGCGATATTCTTAAAATGTTGCAGGAAATAGGGCAGCAAGAGCCGCAGGAAACGCCTGTTGCTACTGAACCGACTCCAGAGCTTGTTTCTCCGGAGCCGGTCGCCGAAGTGCCGCCTGTAGCTGTATCGGAACCTGTACCCGCTCCTGCACCGGTTGCAGCGCAACCCGAACAAACGCCCTTGCCCGAATATAAAGCGGCTGTTTCCTGCAATAACCTTACGTTTGAACTGGTTTCTTGTGAAGGTAACGAAACCGCCGGTACTATTCGTATGCATGTTCGTTTCAGGAATACGGGTGCTACAAACAATAATGCAGCTATTCGTATGGGATTGGCTATTGATCCTGATGGAGCCACGTTCACTGAAATCATGCAGGTGGCGGAAAAAGGTTGCACGACTTCAACCTATGGAAATAAGATGCCGAAAGGTATAAGGATAGGTAAAGTCTTTGAAATAAAGGGAGTGAACTCACCTTGCGCCATTCTCTCGTACGCTGAGATGGCGGTAGATAATTGCAAAGTGATTCTTCACAATATTCCTGTTAATTGGAAATAAAGAAAGGGAAAGCGGTTATGAAGATAAAGAAAATAGGGATAACGGTTGCTCTGCTTTTCTGCGTAGGAACTGTTTCGGTGTTTGCCCAGGCATATAAAGTGGTTGAGAAGAGTGACAAGAAAGCTCCTGCATGGTATGAGTCAGCCGAGTCGGGTTATATTGTAGCTTCAGCTGAGGCTTCTTCTATGGAAGAAGCCCGTCAGCAATGCCTGGAAAGTGTGAAACGGCAGATTCTCCAGGCGGTTGCGCAGAATATAGAATTTTCGGACTCTCATGTCGTGAAGCAAACTTCCGGCAATGGCGACCGTATCACGGAGTTTGTCGATCAATATACTGCCGAAGGCTCTACCCGTGCCGCTTCTTTACCTTTCATCAAAGGTATTTCGCTTTCCAAGGTCGAAGGGTCTTATTGGGAAAAACGGCAGGAGAAGAAGTCCGGTAAGATAACGTATGCCTATGCTGTGCGCTATCCTTTCCCGGAGAGCGAGCATGAATCGTTGGTTCGTCAGTTTGAAGAGCAGGACCGTGAGATGGAAGATTTGATAAAAGGTATGGAAGCCCATATCTCTGACATCTCCTCCGTTGAAGAAATAGACCGGTGCATTACCAAAATGCAACCTGCCGTCGATTATTTCTTTGATAAAACGCGTCGCGAGTGGGCGGAAGGTGTAATCCGGAATTACAGGAAATTGCCTACTCTTATCACTGCCGACAGTAAGGCGGACGGTAAAGATTCCTATCTTGTTTCTTTATCTATAGAAGGAAAGAAAATTACTACAGCTTCCATGCCGAAACTTACTTCTAACTGCGCTTCGCAATTGAAAGCTGTGCCGAAGGGTGAGGATATACTCGTTACGTACAATTGCGAAGACTGCCTTGAAGATGAAGAAAACTTTGTGGAACTGACTTTCCGGATGCCTGGTAAATCACTGAAACACAAGTTTTATTTTCAGGTGAAATAGTTCGAGAAGGATTTGAGGGTATCTCGGAGAAACTGATCTTATAGGAATATGAGGGTGTGTTAAAGGTAAGATATACTATTGTTGATATAGATAGAAATGCATGTGTAGTTGATAATAACCTTAGTAACAGTGATAATGATATTGTCAAAGGTAAAATACTCATAATAATGATGATTTTTATTTTGATGTTATTGTTGTTGTTATAAAAATGGCTATGTTTGCACTACCAAATATTCAACTATACAAAATTAGAGCACATTAGATGCCATGGGTAATGTTAGATTAAAACAGCAAATTGATTCTTCAAAAAAGAATAAACTTGATTTTATCCAATTGAAATCAAGTAAGAAATTTGTTCTGTCTGATGTTTCCTCAGAGGAACTTAAAAAGAGGAGAATATCTGTATATCCTTATTTGTTGTAATGCTTGAAAGCGCATATCCATTTTATTTTATTCAAAAAGATAAGGGAGACTCAATTGGTTCCCTTTATGTATCATTGTATCGGTTCAAATCAACCAAATCAAAGTTAGTGTACATTGTTCGGGTAGAAGAATACGAATACAGTATTTATGCTGTGAAATTCTATCAGAAGAACCATTCCCTGTCTAAGAATAAATATAGGATGATGACAAATACTTATGAACCACGCAGGATTATAAATACTTGCATCAATATTATTGCTCACTATATATCAAAATAATAAAAAAGCCTCTTTTGGGTTTGTTGGGGCAAATGGACTCGGAGAAGATATTAGCTACACTAAACGATATAGGGTTTACTCAAAAATCATTGCGACCTACTTTAGCGATCAATATTTTTATCATAAAGAAAATATTGAAAAAAGTGCCTATATGCTTATTAACAATATATCATTAAATGAGAATCCTGAGTTAGTTAAAGAGATAGAGTCATTTTTCGTCGAGCAATATGAGTATTTTGAATGAAGACGAGAATTATTTCGCTTTATCTATGTCTTTCTCCCACGATTGTTTTTCTGATTTATGATACGTTCTCTGTTCAAAAGATTGGTAGCAATAGATTTCTTTATTTCTGCGCCAACTGTTTCACTTCCCCATTCTCTTTCTCAAACCGGTAACTACCGCCTTTTTCGCTCAGTTCAAACAAAGAAAGATCTTCTGTCTCATTATTCACAATCAGCAGCGCACTCTGTTCCGCGAAACGTTTCACGTCGATAGAGAACGGCTCTTCCGTTATTTTCCTGTTCACCAGCACACTGTCATTAATCATCAATGACAGGGAATCGCCCGTGAATCCTTTGGTCAGTATAATCGTGTACGTCTCAATAAATCTTCGATCTTCATCTTTTCGTTTTTGCAAGCGCATACTCATATAAACGAAAATAACGACTACAAAGATAATTGCAAAAGCCAGAAGCCCGTTGCCTATCATAAACTGTTTGTTGGTATTCAGACGGTGTGCCATAAGAATGAAATTTTAAGTTCAGTGCAAATGTAACGAATAAATGCTATATGAGGCAATGCTTTCGTGATTTAAAAACCTTGGTAACTAATAAACAGTTCATCTTTTTCCCTAATATACAGGGAAGTACAAGGGTTATTCGCCGGGGCTACACCTTTTCGACCGGATAGCTGCATCCTTTAAATGAGATGGTTATGCCTTTTATGCAGGATAGCTGCACCCTTTCAACTAAAAAGGATAACCTTGGGATAGAAAACAATAATAAGTAGTATTCATTTGTAGAATGAGTTCATAGAAAATACTCTTTTTTATGCATTATTTGTCGATATATTCGTATATTTGGGCTGTTAGTTCTAAAAACTGCACTTTGCATAAATGGATTTGCCATTTTGGTGGTGAATAATACATGTATAAATGGTAAGTATGATGAATTTATATAAAATGGAAATCTGATATAGAAAGTCACAAATAATAATAAATGGTATGAAAAGAATAAATTTTGTAGTTGCTTTATTTGCCGTTTTGTTGAGCATAAGTTGTAGTACTACGTCAAAAGGTGACGGCACCTTGACGTTTGTAGAAACTGATGGAAACGAATTGACTGTTTGCCATCTCAATCAGGTAAAAGATACTCTTGTGATGAATTTGAGCGATTTAGTGGAAGACTTTAAAGTCGTTCGTTTTGAAAATGAGGATAATGCCTTATTTAATTATAGTGTATTGCCTGCTATTACAGATAACTATATCGGTATTCGCCAATCCCGTGGTCGCCCGTATTTACTGTTTGACCATAATGGAAAGTTGAAATGTGAAGTCGGTTCTGTAGGAAATGGTCCGGGAGAATATAATCAGGTTATTTATGATGAGGTAATCAATGAAAAGAGAGATGAGATATATTTATCTTCTTTTGCATCCTCTTCTAAGATATTGGTGTACGATACTAATGGAAAGTTTGTCCGTGAAATTGTAGCTAAAAATAGATTAAACAAACCCAAAATAGAGGTAGATGATAATGGGGATATCACTATTATTCACATGCCATTTAGAAATAATACGGAAAATTTTCTTGCTATCCAGTATAGTAGTGATGGCTCGTTTAAGCAAGAGTTGAAGCCTGCTCCCTATCTTTTAGTTGAAAACTTCAATTCGGAAATGTTTGCTTATCATAATGTTTCGGAATTTAGTTTTTGGTTGACATCGTGCGACACTCTTTTTCACTATGATAAGAATGCGAACAAAATTCACCCCAAGTTCACGGTGGATTTTGGTGATGTCTCTGAACGACCATTTCATGTATATAATGAAATACCAAACTATTATTTGGTTAGCTTTGGTAAAGGACTTGTAGCGGTGAATAAGAAGACGCATACTTCGAATTATGTCCGGTTGGTGAATGACTTCTTTGGGCACACTTCGGCTTCAATGTTCAATTTCCATAAGGGATGGTTCTTTCACATGTTTGAGCCGGGCAATCTCATTACCCGTATAGAGCGGCGTCTTGCCGAGGGTAATTGTTCTGCGGAAGATCGTAAACAACTGGAAGAAATATTGGGATCTATTGATGAGGATGACAATAACATATTGCTCATGGGGAAATTGAAAAGTAATTGATGCCTGTAATTAGGGAGAGGATCTTGTATGTTGTAAGAATCAGCCTGCCGGATTAACTTCAAATAATAAAATACCATGAAAAGAAAGATCACTTTTGTACTACTGTTGTTCTGCGTATTTTCCTTGTATGCGCAGGGAGTGTATAAAATAGAAAAGGATTTGCCGTATATTCCGGACTCCGAGGCAGATGCTTACCGTAAAGAACGTTGCAAGCTGGATGTTTACTACCCTACGGATAAAAAAGACTTTCCTACTGTTGTATGGTTTCACGGCGGTGGATTGGAAAGCGGTAACAAACATATTCCTGAAGAACTTATGGATAGAGGGTTTGCGGTAGTGGCAGTGAACTATCGTTTGAGCCCTAAAGCCAAGAACCCTGCATACATTGAAGATGCAGCCGCTGCTGTGGCGTGGATTTTCAACCATATAGGCGAATATGGCGGAAGCAAAGACAAGATATTCGTTTCCGGTCATTCTGCCGGCGGTTACCTTTCGCTGATGTTGGCAATGGATAAGAAATATATGGAAGCCTATGGCGCGGATGCTGATAAAGTGGCGGCTTACCTGCCTGTCAGCGGACAAACGGTGACGCACTATACCATTCGTAAAGAGCGCGGACTCCCCAATGGCATTCCTATTATAGACGAGTATGCTCCGCTGAACCGTGTGCGGAAAGATAGCCCTCCTGTTGTGCTGATTACGGGAGACCGTAACCTGGAAATGGCAGATCGTTGGGAAGAAAATGCTTTACTGGCCTCTGTGTTGAAGAATATCGGCAATAAGCATGTTGCCTTGTATGAATTGCAGGGCTTTAATCATGGTACCGTACTTGAGCCGGCTTGTTATCTGATAGTGAACTATATCCGTGAACATTGTCCGGATAAAACCAATTAGTAGACATCATTAAAAATAAGTTATGATGTGCACATACATGTGTGTGCATTGGTAGAAGAATTTACGTTAACCATCGTATTTATGTTACTTGCAATATATTTATTAATGAAATTCATCATTGTTTTATTATGAAAAGATTCATCACTTTATTCGCAGCCTTGCTGATTTGTGTAGTCACTTTTGCACAGCAAGCCCTTTGGGGAAATACGCAGATTGTATCTCCCGATATCCATGAGAATAACACCGTCACGTTTCGTTTGAAAGCGCCGAAAGCAATACGGGTGCAGATTACCGGTGATTTCCTGACTGTGCAGAAAACCGGAAAGTTTGAAGGCCCAAGAATTGCAGATTTAAAGGAAGGCAAAGATGGCGTATGGGAATATACGACTCCCGAACCCTTGGAGCCGGAGTTGTACAGCTATTCTTTTATAGTAGACGGAATGCGGATGCACGATCCGGCTAATGTTTACCTTATCCGTGATGTGGCCACATTGACGAATGTATTCATTATTGGTGGCGGACGTGCTGATTTGTATAAAGTAAATAAGGTACCTCACGGAACTGTGTCCCGCGTGTGGTATAATAGCCCATCGCTGGATATGGAGCGCCGGATGACTGTCTATACTCCTGCCGGTTATGAGACCAGTGGCAAACGTTATCCGGTCTTTTACCTCCTTCATGGCATGGGCGGCGACGAAGAAGCATGGATTTCTTTGGGGCGGACTTCGCAAATTCTGGATAATCTGATAGCGCAAGGCAAAGCAAAACCTATGATTGTTGTAATGACAAACGGTAATGCTGTGCAAGAAGCAGCGCCGGGTGAATCTTCGCTTGGTATGGTGCCTCCTACAATGCGACTGCCCAAGTCAATGGAAGGGTCTTTTGAACAAGCGTTCCCTGATGTGGTGAAGTTCGTGGATAAGAACTACCGTACAGTCAAGAGTAAATCCGGACGTGCCATTGCGGGATTGTCTATGGGTGGTTTCCACTCTCTGCATATCTCCAAGCAGTACCCCGATATGTTCGACTACGTGGGCTTGTTTTCTGCCGCCATTTTCCCGAACGAGAATGCTACTTCACCGGTATATCAGGATTTGGAGGGTAAGCTGAAGATACAGTTTGCCAAAAAGCCGGCGCTTTACTGGATTGCTATCGGTGAGACAGACTTTCTGTATAAAGCCAATGAAGATTTCCGTAAGTTGCTGGACGGAAAGGGATATAAATATACGTATTATGAAACGGGCGAAGGTCATATCTGGAAGAACTGGCGTATTTATCTGGCGGAATTTGCCCCGATGTTATTCAAGTAAGATTCTTCCCGATACTTTCCGAGCGGATCCTAAATCAAAAACAGGCTCTAACCTGCTTACTCTACTGTAGATTAAAGCATTGAGATTCATCCCACGGGACGAGAAAATTCATCCCGTGAGACAAAAAAAACCGTCTCGTGAGATGAAAAAATTCGTCCCGTGAGACGGATTTTTTTGTCTCATGGGACGGATTTTCTTATCTCACGAACTTAGCCAATAGAGTTGTCGTAACGTTATTCATACTGTAGGAATTAAAGGTGTTATCACTTTGTTAGGAGTTAAGGAGTTGGAGCCGATAGTGTTGTTTATGTCTTCCGGAGTATTGGTTTTAACTCCTACAGTATGAATAATGCCGCTTAGGGAAGCAGTTATTACATCAAAGAGGAGTAAAATTCGAGCCTAAAAGGATTGAATTTAATCCCTAAAATGTATCTTTGCAACAATTCAGAAACTTAATGTATGCTTTATTAATATGAGTGTTGATAAACCCCATGAAGTTGAACGTTTTCGTCGCCTTTCATCTATTGGACAAATAGGATGGTGGGAGACTGATTTTGTTGCTAAGGAAACTTTGTTTTCCGAATATCTTTGCAAATTGCTTGGTCTGGAAAGAAACATACTGACTTTTCCGGAACTCGGTCAATTTATCCGTGAAGATTATCGTGTCCGTATTATCCGGGAATTCCTTTTGCTGGGGGATTTGGAGGTATATGAGCAAACTTTCCCTATTCATTCTGCACTACAGGGTGAAGTCTGGGTTCACTCCCGTATGGGTGAGAAGTGGGTGGCGGAAGACGGTCATCTGGTTATCTTTGGTGTACTTCAAGTTGTAGATACCCCTGAAGGCGGGCAGTCAAATGATATCCTGAAACAATTCAATGATTTGCTGTTCCGTCAGAATTCGGTATCTAATTCACTGCATCATTTCCTGAAAGATAAAACTTTGGGCAATACCATCTCAAAGGTTCTGAGGGACATTCTCGAACTCTTCCATGCCGGGCGTGTATATATCTTCGAGTATGATACTGATGCCCATACTCAAAGTTGTACTTACGAAGTGGTGACTGAAGGAGTTGAACCGGAAATAGATGTTTTGCAATCCATTGATATAGGTAGCATGGGTTGGTGGTTCAATCAGATACAGTCTGATAAACCGATCCTGCTGAGTAATCTGTCCGAACTTCCCGAAGAGGCGAGTGCGGAACGATATATGCTTGCTATGCAAGACATAAAGTCGCTGATGGTTGTTCCGCTGCGGAATTCCGAGCGTGTGTGGGGATATATCGGTATCGATCTTGTGGACAGGCATTATCGTTGGAAGAACGAAGATTACCAATGGTTCTCTTCCCTTGCCAATATCATCAATATCTGTATCAGCCTGCGCCTTGCCCGTGATGAAGCCGACCGTGAGCGCGCTTTCTTATCCAATCTCTATAAGTATATGCCTATGGGGTATACACGGCTCAATATTCTTTTTGGCGAAAATGGAGAGCCTAAAGATTTTCGGATAGCGGAATCCAATCAATTTGCCGCTAACCTTCGTGGAGTATCTCTGGATACTTATAGGGGGCATTTGGCTTCGGAGATTTATGCCCCGGATGAAATTTCTCAGAAATTGAAGGTTATTTCGGATGTCTGTCATGAAGGTGCATATAAAGAGCTGGACGAATATTTCCATGCTACGGGCAGAACGTGCCACTGCATCTTCTATTTACCCAAGCCCGATGAATTGGTTTGTCTTTATATGGATGTTACCGAAATGCGTCATGCTTATGTGGCATTGGATCGCAGTGAGAAACTCTTGCGCAACATTTTCGCCAATATCCCCGTGGGTATTGAAATCTACGACAAGAACGGCACATTGATTGATATTAATAACAAAGACCTGGAAATATTTGGTATTGAAGATAAGGAGAGCGTGTTAGGGGTCAACTTCTTTAATAATCCTAATGTTAATCAGGATGTTTATAGCCGTTTGGGGATAGAGGATGAATTCGATTTCTCAGCAGATTATAAATTCGAGAATATGAGCGATTATTTCTCAACGAAGAAATCCGATAGCATCGAACTGTATACCAAGGTTAGCAAGATATACGGTAGCAAAGGAAACTATATCGGTTTTGTTCTTATTAATATAGATAATACGGAGCGAATCGTTTCCTCAAATCGTATCCGTGATTTTGAGAACTTCTTCCAGCTTGTTTCTGATTACGCTAAGGTAGGATATGTCAAGCTGAACTTACTTACCCGCGAAGGTTATGCCATCAAACAGTGGTACAAGAATTGGGGCGAAGATGAAGATACGCCTCTTGCAGAGGTGGCCGGCGTATATAATAAGATGCATCCTGAAGACAGGAAACTTATACTGGACTTCTATGAAAAGGCAAAATTAGGTGAAATCAAAACCCTTAGAAGTGAAGTGCGTGTGCGCCGTCCCAACACGAAGGATAAATGGAATTGGATACGCGTGAATATAGTGATTACTCAGTACGAACCGGAGAATGGTGTGATTGAGTTAATCAGTATCAATTACGATATTACCGAACTGAAAGAGACGGAAGAAAAACTGATTAAGGCTAAGGAAGCGGCGGAAGAGACCGACCGTCTGAAGAGCGCTTTCCTGGCAAACATGAGCCACGAGATACGTACACCCCTTAATGCGATTGTCGGTTTCTCCAGTCTGTTGATTGAAATGGAAGATGAGGAAGAGAAGCGGGAATATTCCAAACTGGTGGAAGAAAACAACGAACTGCTGCTGCAACTGATTTCGGATATTCTGGACTTGTCCAAGATAGAGGCGGGAACATTCGACTTTAAGTATAGGGAACTTGACATGAAAACCTTGTGCGGTGATATTTCCCGTTCCATGAGCTTGCGTGTGAAGCCGGAGGTTGAGCTTTTGTTTGATTCTACGTTGCCGGAGTGCATCATAACGAGCGACCCTAACCGCTTGTACCAAGTGATTTCCAACTTTGTGAATAATGCCATCAAGTTTACTTCGCACGGCAGTATCCGTATTGGGTATGACCAGCCGGATGCGGAACACGTGCGAGTATATGTAAAGGATACCGGCGTAGGTATTTCTCCGGAAGGCATCTCACAGATATTCGAGCGTTTTGTGAAGCTGAACTCTTTTGTTCAGGGTACCGGTTTGGGGCTTTCCATTTGCCGGAGTATCATTGAGCAGTTAGGCGGTACAATCGGTGTGGATAGTGAACCGGGTAAAGGCTCATGCTTCTGGTTTATTTTGCCGTTGGAATAAAAAGACTTATTCTTTAGAAGCTGTTTTGAATTTNNTATTCAGTTTTCTTTTAAGAGTTGTTTTTGAGGATATTTTTCTGTTTTTAAGAGGAACATAGCGGGCTATGTGACGAGTGAAAACAGGAAAAGAGACCGAAAACAAACTTAAAAGAGACTGATAAAATTAATTAGGAATAAATTCAAAACAGCTTCTTAACTCCTACACTGTAAATAATGCAAGTTAACGTAATCGCCCCTTGCAAGGGCGTTTTTTTTAGGGTATAGCCGATAGATATAACAAAACGATACGTAAAAAGCGACTTGTTATACCCCTCGGAATAACAAGATGTTATTACCTTTGCGCAAAATACAAACTATGAATCAAAGCCATGAATAAAAAATTGATTTTATTTTTAGCCCTGTCCGGGCTGGTGTTAACGGCTATGGCGCAATCTACAGTGGCGCCTGCTATTCCAAGAAACGAGAAGATAGAAAAGAAGGTGGAAGCCTTGCTGAAGAAAATGACGCTCGAAGAGAAAATAGGTCAGATGACAGAGCTTGCCATCGATGTTATTACTAAGCGTGGTAGCTTTAATGATTTCCAGGTGGACGATGCAATGTTGGATACCGTTATCGGCAAATATAAAGTCGGTTCCATCCTGAATGTACCCAACGGTATTGCCCAATCTAAGGAAAAGTGGGAAGAAATCATAAAGAAGATACAGGATAAATCCATGCAAGTAATGGGTATTCCCTGTATCTACGGTGTAGACCAGATTCACGGAACCACCTATACGCTGGGCGGAACATTCTTCCCGCAAGGCATCAATATGGCGGCTACTTTCAACCGCGAGTTGGTTCGTGAAGGTTCCCGCATCTCTGCCTACGAAACCAAAGCGGGCAGTATCCCTTGGACGTATGCTCCCGTTCTTGACCTGGCGCGCGATGCCCGCTGGCCCCGCCATTGGGAAAACTATGGCGAAGACGCCTACGTGAATGCTGAAATGGGACGCGAATCCGTTCTTGGCTTTCAGGGCGAAGACCCTAATAATATAGGAAAGCAGCAGGTAGCAGCCTGTATCAAGCACTACATGGGATACGGTGTTCCCGTATCGGGCAAAGACCGTACGCCTTCCTCTATCACCGTGCAGGATATGCGTGAGAAACATTTCGCCCCGTTCCTTGAAGGCATCAAGGCAGGTGCCCTGTCTGTGATGGTGAACTCTGCCATGAACAACGGATTGCCGTTCCACGCTAATTACGAGCTATTGACGCAATGGCTGAAAGAAGACCTGAACTGGGACGGAATGATAGTGACCGACTGGGCGGACATCAACAACCTCTATACCCGCGACAAGATTGCCGGAAGCAAGAAAGAAGCCATCAAGATTGCCATCAATGCCGGAATCGACATGTCGATGGTTCCTTACGAATGGAGTTTCTGCATCTATCTGAAAGAATTGGTGGAAGAAGGCGAAGTGCCCATGAGCCGTATTGATGATGCCGTTCGCCGTGTGCTGCGCATGAAGTACCGTCTGGGCTTGTTCGATACACCTGCTTACAATCATCAGGACTTCCCTCTGTTTGGTGGTAAAGAACATGCCGCCGCCGCCCTGCAAGCTGCCGAAGAATCTATGGTATTGCTGAAGAATACAGACGGCATCCTGCCGCTGGCTTCCGGTAAGAAATTGCTGGTTACCGGGCCTAATGCCAACTCTATGCGTACCCTTAACGGCGGCTGGTCTTATTCCTGGCAAGGTAATGTAGCAGACCAATGCGCTGCTGATTACAATACCATTCTCGAATCGTTCACTAATAAGTTCGGCGCTCCCAATATCGTTTACGAGCCGGGAGTAACCTATAAGCAACGCGGCGCCTGGTGGGAAGAAGAAGCTCCCGAAATAGACAAAGCCGTAGCTGCCGCCGCCGGAGTGGATTACATCATCGCCTGCATCGGCGAAAACTCCTACTGTGAAACTCCGGGTAATCTGAATGACCTCACCCTTTCCAGGAACCAGATAGACCTGGTGAAAGCACTGGCAGCCACAGGAAAACCCGTTATTCTTATTCTGAACGAAGGCCGTCCGCGTATCATCAGTGAGATTGAACCGTTGACGAAAGCAGTTGTCCATATCATGCTTCCGGGCAATTACGGTGGCGATGCTCTTGCAAACCTCGTATCCGGTGATGTTAACTTCAGCGGTAAGATGCCTTATACCTATTCAAAGGAAATCAATTCACTGTTCACTTACGACTATAAGCCATGCGAAAACCTTGAGAAAATGGAGGGCGCTTACGATTATGATGCCGTAATGTCTGTGCAGTGGGCGTTTGGTTACGGACTGAGTTATACCACTTACGCGTATAGCAACCTCAAGGTAGATAAGTCTGACTTTACTGCCAATGATGTACTGACCTTCACGGTTGACGTAAAGAACACCGGTAACCGCATCGGTAAAGAAAGCGTACTGCTGTTCAGCAGTGACCTGGTTGCCTCGCTGACTCCCGATGTTCGTCGTCTGCGCGCTTTCGAGAAAGTGGAACTGCGTCCGGGAGAAACTAAAACCGTTACTCTCAAGGTGAAAGCTTCCGACCTTGCTTTCGTGGGTTATGACGGTAAATGGATTTTGGAGAAAGGTGATTTCCGTATCCAAACCGGTAATCAGACGGTGAATATTGCCTGTACGGATACCAGGAAATGGAATACTCCGAATAAGTAGAATAAACAGTAGATAGAACTTAATTATTAATTCTTGATATGGAGGGGGTAGTCTGGTGATTTCAGGCTACCCTCTTTTGATTAATACAGGCCGGGAATTTGCAGAACTGTCTAAATGGCAATAAATAGTCATTATTTGCATTCATTGTGATAGCATTATCCGGCTTTTCGTAACACAGCTTGATTTATAAATTCACCTTTTAGCGTACTTGATGAACGAACAAAGAATAATGATGCAGTATTTATGCGCATTATTGCATATTTACAGGCTATTTATGCAAAAAGAGCCTGTCTCTTAGGGATGAAACACTAACTAT
>NZ_DBDF01000125.1 GCF_002293435.1 Bacteroides sp. UBA939
GCGAACCATCTATATCCCGTGCGAGAACCGCCTATATCCCGTGCGCAAACCGCCTATATCCCGTCCACGAACCGCATATATGCGGTGTAAGTACCATATATAAGACATGTATGGCTCAAGTTACTCCTGATTATAGCCTGCATTATTCATACTGTAGTTAAAGTAGTTATCACTTCGTTAGTAGTTAAGTAGTTAAAGCCGATACTACCCCAACTTGTTGGCTAATAACTCCATTAACTCCTCTAACTCCTGAGGCATGAATTATTCAGGATAGATTCCTGAAGCATAAATAATACAGTCTGAAAACACCGACCAGTGATAAGAAAAAGAAAAAAGTTACTATGTTTGTAAACGCAGAAAAGGAGTCTTTGTTTTTTTCGTAACTTTGCACAGTTTCCAAATACATTGAATGAATGGATTTTAAATACGATGTTATTGTGATTGGCGCCGGACATGCCGGATGTGAAGCAGCAGCAGCAGCAGCAAACCTGGGTTCAAAGACCTGCCTTATCACCATGGATATGAATAAGATAGGACAGATGAGTTGTAATCCGGCCATTGGCGGTATTGCCAAAGGGCAAATTGTACGCGAAATAGATGCCTTGGGCGGATACATGGGATTGGTAACAGACCAAACTGCAATCCAGTTTCGCATACTGAACCGTTCAAAAGGCCCTGCCATGTGGAGTCCGCGTGCGCAGTGCGACCGCAACAAATTCATCTGGACTTGGCGAGAAATACTGGAGAACATTCCCAACTTACATATTTGGCAGGACACGGTACGTGAGATTCTCGTTGAAGACGGTAAAATCATAGGGTTAACAACCTTGCTCGACGTAACATTCCGCGCAAAGTGTATTGTACTTACCGCAGGAACTTTCCTGAACGGATTGATGCACGTAGGACGCACCCAACTTGCCGGCGGACGTATGGCAGAACCGGCATCTTATGAATTAACCGAATCCATCGCAAAACATGGCATCGAATACGGGCGCATGAAGACCGGTACTCCGGTACGCATTGACGGTCGAAGCGTGCACTATGAAGAGATGGAAACGCAAGACGGAGAAAACGATTTCCATAAATTCTCATTCATGGATACCAGCGTGCGGCATCTGAAACAACTGCCATGCTGGACTTGCTTCACAAACGAAGAAACACACCGCGTACTGCGCGAAGGATTGCCGGATTCTCCCCTTTTCAACGGACAAATTCAAAGCATCGGCCCACGTTACTGCCCCAGCATTGAAACCAAAATAGTAACCTTTCCCGATAAAGAGCAGCACCAGCTTTTCCTCGAACCCGAAGGAGAAACCACACAGGAACTCTACTTAAACGGTTTCTCCTCATCACTCCCAATGGAGATTCAAATTGAAGCATTACGGAAAATCCCCGCCTTCAAAGACTTGGTCATCTACCGCCCCGGATATGCTATCGAATATGATTACTTCGACCCCACGCAACTAAAACACACGTTGGAATCGAAGAATATCGAGAATTTATTCTTTGCCGGACAAGTAAACGGCACCACCGGATATGAAGAGGCTGCCGGGCAGGGAATCGTTGCCGGTATCAATGCGCATATCAATTGCCACGGAGGCGAACCGTTTACATTAGCCCGCGACGAAGCATATATCGGCGTATTAATCGACGACTTAGTAACAAAAGGTGTAGATGAACCTTATCGCATGTTTACTTCGCGTGCAGAATACCGTATCTTGCTACGTATGGACGATGCCGACATGCGCCTCACCGAAAAGGCATGGAAGCTCGGAATTGTCAAAGCCGACCGCTACGAGCTGCTGAAACGAAAACGTGAGGCCATCAACAGTATCGTAAGCTTCACCCGCAACTACTCGATGAAACCGGCGCTAATCAATCCTGTATTGGAAACGCTGGGCACCACTCCCCTCCGCCAAGGATGCAAACTGGTAGAGCTTATAAACCGCCCGCAAGTCACCATCTACAACATGGCGGAGCACGTCGACGCCTTCCGCCGGGAGCTTGACAAAGTGACCGAAAGGAAAGAAGAAATCATTGAAGCCGCCGAGATACTGATTAAGTACGAGGGATACATCGGGCGCGAACGAATCATTGCCGATAAGCTGGCGCGGCTGGAAAGCATCAAGATAAAAGGGAAGTTCGACTATAACTCTATCCAGTCCCTTTCCACCGAAGCCAGGCAGAAGCTGGTGAAGATAGACCCGGAAACCATTGCCCAAGCAAGCCGAATTCCGGGAGTATCTCCAAGCGATATTAACGTTCTGCTGGTACTCTCGGGCAGATAACGTGGAACGTTCCACGTGAAACAATAGAACTCAATAAACGTATTAATAACTCTGATTATGAATAAAGAAACGCTTGCAAGAAGCATCCGCACAGTTCCCGACTTCCCTATACCAGGGATTCTGTTCTACGACGTAACGACATTGTTCAAAGACCCTGCCCGCCTACAGGAGCTTTCGGACGTCATGTACGAAATGTATAAAGACAAAGGCATTACCAAAGTCGTAGGCATTGAGTCGAGAGGTTTCATTATGGGGCCTATACTTGCCACCCGCCTGGGCGCAGGCTTCATTCCAATCCGCAAGCCGGGAAAGCTTCCGGCAGAAACTATTGAAGAAAGCTACGACAAGGAGTACGGCAAAGACACCATCCAGATACACAAAGATGCCCTGAACGAGAATGATGTAGTGCTACTCCACGATGACCTGCTTGCCACCGGTGGAACAATGGAAGCTGCCTGCAAGCTGGTACAGAAGATGAACCCCCGGAAGGTCTACGTGAACTTCATTATTGAACTAAAAGAACTACATGGCAGAGAGTTGTTCAGCAAGGATGTAGACATACAGTCCGTGCTTTCTTTATAGCCAACCCCTCCCCCCCGAACAGACTAAGAGAGAGATGGAAAACAACCCGGAACTGAACATCAGCGAATATCTACGAGGGATTGTACTGAACCTCCCCGAAAGCCCCGGTATTTATCAATATCTAAATACCGAAGGAGTTATCATATACGTAGGCAAAGCCAAGAACCTGAAACGAAGAGTCTCCTCCTACTTCAACAAAGAGCACGAGCCGGGAAAGACAAGGATACTTGTCAGCAAGATTGCAGACATACGCTATATCGTTGTTAAGACCGAGGAAGATGCGCTACTGTTAGAGAACAATCTCATCAAGAAGTACAAGCCGCGATACAATGTTCTCCTGAAGGACGACAAGACCTATCCTTCCATCTGCGTGCAGAACGAATACTTCCCACGGGTATTTAAAACGCGTAAAATTATACGCAACGGTTCCTCTTACTATGGGCCTTACAGCCATGTGCCTTCCATGAATGCAGTGCTCGAACTTATCAAGCACCTGTATCCGTTGCGCACCTGCAACCTCAACCTCTCGCCCGAGAACATCCGGGCAGGAAAGTTCAATGTCTGTCTGGAGTACCATATAAAGAACTGCGCAGGCCCTTGCATCGGCAAACAGTCAGCAGATGATTATATGAAGAACATCAGCCAGATTAAGGAGATTCTTAAGGGGAACACGCAGGAGATAGAACGTATGCTCTTCCGGCTCATGCAGGAGCTTGCTGCTGAGATGAAGTTCGAAGAAGCACAAAGAGTCAAGGAGAAGTACTTGCTGATTGAAAACTACCGTGCCAAATCGGAAGTGGTAAGCAGCGTACTGCACAACATTGATGTGTTTACCATAGAAGAAGACAGCGACGAGAAGTCCGCCTTCATCAACTACCTGCACATCACGAACGGCGTCATCAACCAGGCGTTCACCTTCGAATACAAGAAACGGCTGGACGAGACAAAAGAAGAACTCCTTTCACTGGGTATCATTGAAATGCGCGAACGCTACAAGAGCCTTTCGCGCGAAATCATCGTGCCATTTGAGATAGACATGGAGCTGAAAGACGTCGTCTTTACCATTCCCCAACGGGGAGACAAGAAGAAACTGCTGGAGCTTTCCATCCTGAATGTGAAACAGTACAAAGCCGACCGCATGAAGCAGGCGGAGAAGCTGAATCCCGAACAACGAAGCGTGCGACTGATGAAAGAAATACAAGACGAACTGCACTTAGACCGCCTGCCCATGCAGATAGAATGCTTCGATAACTCGAACATCCAGGGTTCAGACGCCGTGGCCGCCTGCGTAGTATTCAAGAAAGCCAAGCCTTCCAAGCAAGACTACCGGAAGTACAACATAAAGACGGTGGTAGGAGCCGATGACTACGCCTCTATGAAAGAAGTCGTCAGGCGTCGCTACCAACGCGCCATTGAGGAAGGCTCACCCCTACCCGACCTCCTTATCACCGATGGCGGCAAAGGACAAATGAGCGCCGTAAAGGAAGTTATGGACGAACTGAACCTGAACATCCCCATCGCCGGACTTGCCAAAGACGGAAAGCACCGCACGTCAGAGCTACTCTACGGTTTCCCTCCGCAGACCATCGGACTAAAGCAGAATACCCCACTCTTCCGTTTACTGACGCAGATACAAGACGAGGTACACCGCTTTGCCATCACCTTCCACCGGGAGAAGCGAAGCAAACGTCAGATTAGCTCCGAGCTGGATGAAATAAAGGGAATCGGAGAGAAAACGAAAGCAGTTCTCCTTAAAGAGTTCAAGAGCGTGAAACGAATCAAGGAAAGCACTTTAGGGGCACTCTCCGCAGTGATAGGAGAAGCTAAAGCTAAGATTATTAAAGAGCATTTCAATGAGTAATCGCTCGTATTAATCACAGTGCAACACCACATAACCTGCATTATTCATGCAGGATAAAAAGCATTCTTCGCCTAACATCATAAAATACAAAGGATTTTATGTACATTTGTTCCATGAAATCAAGAAACTATTTACCCATCCCGCTGTTCCTCCTTGTTCCGCTCACGATGTTGGGACAGCCTGCACCAAAAACATAAAAATTATGATAACCGAAAGAGCATGAGAGCAGTCATACAACGCACCGGACACGCATCCGTTACAATCAACGGAACCTGTAAATCCGCCATAGGAAAAGGACTTCTGATACTGGTAGGGATAGAGGAAACAGACAGCCGGGAAGACATCGACTGGCTCTGCAAGAAGATTGTCAACCTGCGCATCTTCGATGACGAGAACGGAGTAATGAACAAATCAATCCTTGATATCAACGGCGAGATACTGGTTATCAGCCAGTTCACCCTGCACGCATCGACCAGGAAAGGCAATCGCCCCTCTTACATACGAGCCGCCAAACCGGAAGTTTCTATCCCGCTCTACGAACAATTCTGTAAAGAACTGAGCATCGCATCAGGCAAAGAGATAGGCACCGGCGAATTTGGCGCCGACATGAAAGTAGAACTATTGAATGATGGTCCCGTTACCATCTGTATGGATACAAAAAACAAAGAATGATGACGTTAGAAGAAGCTCAGAATCAAGTAGATAACTGGATCAAAGAATACGGTGTACGCTACTTCAGCGAACTCACCAACATGGCCATCCTTACCGAAGAAGTAGGCGAACTGGCAAGAGTCATGTCCCGTAAATACGGCGACCAATCCTTTAAGGAAGGCGAAAAAGACAATATTGAAGAAGAAATCGCGGATATCCTCTGGGTGCTTCTCTGTATTGCCAACCAAACAGGCGTAAACCTCACGGAAGCATTTGCACACAGTCTGGAAAAGAAAACAAAACGGGATAATACCCGTCATATCAATAATCCTAAATTGAAGAATCATGGAGAATAATGAATTCAAACAGAACAGGTATTACGCCACACTGGCAAAGTACAACACCCAACTGGATGATGCGGAAATTGCCGCAAAAGTAGCGAAACTCATAGCAGAGAAAGTACCCGGCAACCACACGGAAGAAGTCAAAAAGCTCCTATTTCACTGCATCGACCTCACCACGCTGAACACCACGGACAATGATGAAAGCGTGATGCAATTCACGCAGAAAGTAAACCGGTTCGATGCGGAATTTCCTGATATCGAGAATGTAGCGGCTATCTGCGTTTATCCTTGTTTCGCGGAAGTCGTAAAGAGCAGCCTCGAAGTTGAAGATGTAAAGATAGCCTGCGTTTCAGGCGGATTTCCTTCTTCCCAGACTTACATTGAGGTAAAAATCGCAGAAACCGCTATGGCATTAATGGAAGGGGCTGACGAAATAGACATCGTTATCTCCGTAGGAATGTTCCTATGCGGGAATTACGAAGAGATGTGCGAAGAGATACAAGAGTTGAAAAGCGCCTGCAGGGAACGCCATTTAAAAGCAATCCTGGAAACAGGTGCCTTGAAAACGGCTTCCAACATCATGAAAGCCTCTATCCTATCCATGTACTCGGGAGCGGATTTCATCAAAACATCTACCGGCAAACAGCAACCTGCCGCAACTCCGGAAGCAGCATACGTGATGTGCCAGGCTATCAAAGAGTATTACGAAAAGACGGGTAACAAGGTAGGATTCAAGCCCGCCGGAGGTATCAATACCGTCAACGACGCCATCATTTATTATACCATCGTGAAAGAAGTGCTCGGCGAAGAATGGTTGGACAACCAGTGGTTTCGCTTAGGTACCAGCCGCCTGGCGAACCTTTTGCTTTCGGATATCAAGGGGGAAGAGATTAAGTTCTTCTAAGATTTTTACTTTACTGGTAATAACCAGAGAACGATTCACCCCGAAATTTCCGATGCATACGTTAACAGAACAGGTAGAAATAGGTGTTATTGGTTCTTTTCAAGCTGATTTAAATGCCATTTGAAACTACTTAGTAGTAGTGTGCTAACTACTACGTAGTAATTGCCCAACTACTACGTAGTAATTGACTAACTACTACTAAGTAGTTGGGCAACTACCAGTAGGTAGTTTAGCACCGAAAAGGGTTGAAAAGATTTACTAATTAAGACCTAACATAAGACTCACAATCCAAACATAAAAAGCCACAGCCAATAAAGATACCGGAACAGCCCAATACAGTTCCATAGTTTTCTTTCTTCGTATAAATATAGTGAGTCATACGAAGCACACGCAATATGGGATGCGCCGCTATAAGCAGAAAGAGGGCTTTACATATAAGTAGCTGTTCATAATTA
>NZ_DBDF01000052.1 GCF_002293435.1 Bacteroides sp. UBA939
CTTAGTAGTAGTTGGTCAATTACCTATAAGTAGTGAGTATCCTCTCTGTAGGTAACAATCCTTTTTTTGCATAAATAGTCCTCAAACATGAAATAATATACAAGAATAATGTATTCTTATTCCTAAACCATTCGCAATATATCCTATAATGAGATTTTCAAAAAAGAGGCGAGTTACAAAAATAGAGAATATAGCATCATTTTGATAGCTAATCTACTCCACAGAAGTATAAATGAAAGAAGGTGCTGGTATAGCGATAATAAGAATGTGGTAAGATAACAGAAAACATATTCTGTTACTTACCACATTTTAATTTATTCAGAATAATAAGAAACAAGAAAGAATTACTCTAGAAGAAGAACATAACCGCAGGGTATAACAAACACCTGTTTCATTGTATCTCCACGTTGAACACCACCTCTATTATCTCTCTGACCCTATATCTGTCATTTCAAAGCGATCGTAATTGTGTCAGTTATAATAGGCTTATCACCGCACATAATAAAGTCCGAAGGTAAAAGCAAAACTTTTTTATCTTCCAATGGTCTAGTTGTTGATACTTCAAAAGAGAGATCTAAAACATCACTATTTTTTATTTCTATTTTATTCCCGCCCGTAAAGTATTCGTCATTTAACGTAAAACAAATATCACAAATTGTATCTCTGTTGGAAAACGCTTTAATCTTTAATGAATCTGTATTAATAAGATAGTTCCCACTAAATGTACAAGTAATAAACACTGCTCTTGAAAATAACGAAGAACCACCTATCTCCATTCTTCCGCATTCACTAAATAATACATACTTCTTTTCTCCGTCAATAACAAATGGTTTCGAGTAATCACAAGAAATACAACAAATAGTAAGTAATAATAAAATAAATCTTTCTATTTTCATAATAATCCTTTTAATGCTACCACCAATAACTCTTATAAGCTATCTTTAAAAATCACATTAAGATAAGCACCCTCGTAACAATTCAACAAAGACGAATCATCAATGCCCATTTTATTTAACTGCCCCAAGATTTCTTTCGGAATGTCATTAAAATCCTGCACCTGTCCAAAGATGTTTATATTGGAAAGTAACATAATCGTTATTATTAAACATTTCATCATCTTCTTGGTATTTGATAAAATCAAATAGAATTCCATTCCTAGTTACGATGCACAAAAATAAAATTTACATCTCCAATATTGAACGGTATATCTGCACAAAGAATAAAATCATCAATATTAACTGTTATTGTATCGCCACTTTTAATAACCCGATCTATAATAATACGAACTTCATCGTTGTTATTGATAGCTTTCGCTTTGTCCATAAGACCCACATTACTCAAAAAGACTTCTGCGGCAAGTAATTCTCCTTTATGAACTGCCTTCATGTTTTCAGGATTTATCATAATAGGAGAACTTAAATTAAACTTTAGAAATATTGATGTTTGACTATTAGCAAGTACATGACCAGAGATATCAATTTTGCCACATTCAAAATTAAAACTCTTTTCAAAACTATTACCATCTATTGCAACTCTAAAGATATAAGGATCGCAGGAGAATAACGAAAATGATAATAATAAGATGAAAATCTTTGCTTTCATATTCTTAATGTATTAAGGGTTAAACCAATGTCCTCCATAGCCTTGTGTTTCAAAATAGTTCTTCCTCAAAATGAAATCCCAAATATTTCCACCTAATAATGCTCCACTTATACCTTGTAATCCATAATGAAGTAAAAATCTATCGCCAAATGCTCTTGACTGCCAAATATGGTGCATTTCATGAGATAGACTTTCTTGGGTAAACCCATCAGGCCCCATTACAGAATACGGCCCCCAAGCACCACCCATATATTCCATTAAACCACCGGTATAAACAGGAGCCAAGTTTTTCCAATCAAATTTTGCTTTACCACCAAAAGCAAGATTCCCCAAGCCTAATGTGTTAGTTATAATATTACCTAAATTATTCTGCCATCGTAACAATCTTTGTCCTTTACCGAGAGTTAAATTAACAGGACCTACTCCCAATGTTATTTTTGAGAATGGGTTTTCTCCCATTGACCAATTATCACCAATAGAAGCTCCTGCCGTTCCTATCATTTGATAACCCAACTTTCCAGCTAATTTAGCAAATTCATTAGTAGCACCAAACGCCTTTACCATTCCAAAACCACCAGTTACATTCCAAGCTCCTGTGGCCGCCCCAACAAGTCCGGCTTTCCAAGCACCATCCCATCCGCCACCGGATATTGCATTCATACCTATGTTTACACTGGCACTATTTACGATGGTGCTTGTTATTCCCCACGCTTTTGTTGCTTCTCCTGCGGTAGTTAACATTCCTGTAGCCTGAAAGGAAGAAGTCGAGGTCATTCCAGCAATTCCACCTGGCGCAAACGCTGCTGAAAACATTCCTCCTGCAGCAGCTCCAATAAATGCTCCTGTAATAGCACCTTTCCAAGCATCAGGCTTCCAATTCCAAAACGCTGCCGTCCCTGATTGAATTGAAGCACCTGCATAAGCACCAACTACCGCTCCAATGATTACAGGAATGAACCATGCAAACTCTCCGGTGGGGTCAACGTAAGAAAGAGGATTATTGAAAGCGTACGAATACCTGTTAAAATTCTGCGAGAACTCCGGCATCTGCACAAACGGGTCAGGGCTCAGGAATCTTGCCAGCAACGGATCGTACATACGTCCGTTCATATCTATCAGGTTAAACTCATCCAGATGTTCATGACCCGTATAACCACGATGGAACTTGAAAGTATTATTGGTTACCGTGCGTTTGCCCCAAACATCGTAAGAAGCCTTGAACACTTCATTACCTCCAATATCCGCCAGCTTCACAATACTGCCCAGATGGTCTTTATAGGCGTAATAAATCTTATCCGCCTGTCCGGACTGCTTCACGTAAACCGCAGCCAATCCGTCATTAGCGCTGATGTAATACAGATGCTTCGTAACACTGCCTTCGGTTACTATTTCATAATCACCTGCATAAACAATGGTACGTACTACGGCACTGTTCTTCTTCAAGACCGATTTCCATCGTTGACGGTCGGGGCCATACGTGATATCCAATTGATAGTTGTCCGAGCCAACCGTCTCAGCGATGGAAGCCACCTTGTTGAAAGCCGTATATGTTACGGTCTGGTTGTTCTGAGAAATGATTCCACTTGTGTTTTCAACAGTTTTTACTGCATGAGGCTTACTCCCATCATAACTATACGCTCCTAATCCCGTTTTAGTATTGATATTACCATTGGGATGATAGCTTATGCTCATAACCGCGGAACCATTGTGAGACACTCCGGTCAAACGATCCGCACTGTCATAAGTGAAAATCTCCGTTTGCGGAATCATGCCCGTACGGGAAGACAAGTTACCGGTGGCACCGATAAACGAATAGTTCATATCGTGTATGGCGGTAACGACATTGGTACTTTTCGTCACTTTCAGGTTAGTGAGCAACCCTTGAGAATTGAGGGTTTGGGTAGCAACGATGGGACTGCTACCAAGCCTGGCGCTGGTAACCGTTCCGGTAGTACTTACAAACATCCACAAGGGGGTTGCTTGTATTCCCGGTGCCACTAACTGTAAATTGCCATAAGCGTCGTACGTACGACTCAAGGTAAAACCTCCGGGATAGGTAATACCACTTAATTGCCCTTTATTGCTATAGGAATACGTGAATGTCAACGTTCCCGTATTCTCCACCTCGCGGATTTCAGTCTGCACACGACCGTAATTGTCATACGTATAAGAGATGGAGTTGTTACCCGTCTTCTCTTTAGTAAGCCGAAGCTTTGCGTTACCTGAAGTGCCATACGTATAGTTAGTGGTTACTCCGCCTGTTACGGAAGTAGTCAATCGGTTAAAACCATCATACGTATTTGTCGTGGTTTTATTGTTTCCGTCTTTCTGAGTTAGCACGCGACCCGCAGCATCATACGTGTAGGTAGTGGTACCGGCATTGGGGTCGACCAGTGTCAGCTGCTTTCCCGTTCCGGCATCGTAAGTCATGGAAAAATTGGCGCCTCCGGCAGTTATCGCCTTAGGACTTCCCACCGAACTATACGTATAGGCGATACTTGACGGAACAGGATCGGTGACGGATTTCACTCCGCCCCAGGCGTCATAGGTCTTGATGGTTATCCTACTATTTGCACTGGTTGAAACACTCCGGTTGCCGTACACATAAGAAAAGTGTTTCCCGGCGCTGTTGGTATGAGTAAGTATCCGGCCTCGATCGTCATACGTATAATTCTCCGTTGTAGTAAGATCACCCGTTTGAACCTGTTTTCCCGATACCAGTCCTTTGCCGTTGTAAGTAGTGGTCTTCTTAATATTTATACTACTAGGACCGATGCTTTCCACCAGCACCTCGCGTCCCCGGTTATCATACCAGGTTTTCACCCAAGGCTGTCCTGTACCCTGAGTAAGGGTGAAGAAACGTTTGGTTGAACTGTTATTCCATCCGCTATGATAGGTTTCTTTTGTATCATCCGGGAAGAGCGTCGATGTCCTGTTTCCCCATCCATCATAAGTGTACGTGGTAGTTAATATATTGGAAGCGTCGCTTTCGTCTTTTTCGGTCAGGACGTTTCCCCAAGTGTCATACGTATAAGTGGCTACGGAAGATGCCGGAGAAGTATAAGCATTGGTTACAAAACGTTTGGTTGCATCATAATCATACAGGTTGGTAAGAGTCGTTACTCCCGAACCACTGATTTTCTTGGTCTTTACATTCCCCCAAGTATCGTATGTATAATCGGTTGTCAAAGGTAATGAGGAATCATAATTCTCAATGAGTTTGGTCTGATATCCTTTAGATGCATTATATGTAATTTGCGTCTTCTGAGTGAAAGGCGACGTGTCGTCCACATGTTTCTGTATCCTGGTTATTAACTGAGGGCGATATGATTTGCCGGCAAGAATGTAATTACCGTATTGAACGGTGCGATACATGGTATTGGTAGTATTGTAAGCTGCCTTTTCTTCCGTCATGTAACCGTAGGTAGTATTAAACTGACGAGTGGTGGTGACCGTGTTTCCATCCAAATCTTTCTCAGTAGTCGTGGATGGATAAGCGAAATACTTTTTGGAACCCTTGTCCGTAATGGTAAGTGTAATATTGGTTTCCGCCGTATTTCCGCCTACAGTCTGTTTGGTGTAGGTAACGGATGGTATATGGTAAGTTGTATCCCAAGTCTGCACCCCCGATTCCGAGACTGTACCCAAAGTGGTGTTTGTAGCGGTCATGGAAGTTATTCCCAACATTCCTTTTCCTTGCAGGTGTACTTTCAGACCATTGTACTGGTAGTTGGTAACCAACGAACTGTTTGCTGCACCATTATTTGCAGTGACCGTCTTTACAGCATGTAAAGGGAAAGCGCAGTCGACAACGGGATAAATGCTGCCTGATCCTTTGGTATAGATACCACCATTGACAAAAGAAGCATAAGTGATATTGGTTGTACTTCCATAGTCACCGATAACGGATGTTACTTTTCCGCTGTTGGCATTATAGGTGCTGTTACGATACAATCGCCATACGGGACTGCCGTTAGCATTGTTACCATTATAACAGTCATAACCATAATTCATCAGTTCCGCCTGTCCGTCACCGTTAAAGTCACCCACCATATAACGGGACGAAAGCGCGTCGTCTTCTCTCGTGGAAGTAGCAGAGCGTACCTGAGTAAGCGCATTTCCCGTAGAACGCATCCAGTAAGTGTATGTTTGTTTTACATTCGGATAGTCATACATCGTTTTGGTTATCACCACATCGGATTTGCCGTCAGAGTCAAAATCATAGACACTACAGTCGAACCTTGCATCATCATGTTCTGTGTAACTCTGTTCATGAACATTCAACGTGCACGCCTGCAATATAGTGAAAGTTCCGTTGCCATTGTTTAAGGCAAAAGCCCAAATGTTGGAATCGCTGATATTCATCAGGAAATCCATTAAACCGTCACCATTGAAATCGCCGGGGCGAATCATTTTAACTGTGATAAAATCAGTACCTGCGGCAGGTTCAGTACCTGTGGTTTTTTTGATATCCGAAAACGTGTTTTCCGTTATTCCATTGCCTTGATTCCAGAAGATGGTGTACCCTCCATTGTATATCACTATCAAATCCTGTAATCCGTTACCGTTAAAGTCAGAGACGAATATTTTATCAGGTTTGGAAGGTAATGTCAGGTTAAATGTCGCTCGATATAAAGTTGTTCCGGATTTAAGACCGATGATTTCACCGGGATACTTATTGGCATTATGCCCTTTCTCAATGAAAACGACATCTCCTTTTCCATCATTATTAAAATCACCGGTTGCATAGACAGGCATTTCACTGCTACGCAGCAGGTTATATCCGAAATTACCTTGAATTGTATTCCCATAGATATAAAAACCTATCTGCTTCCAATAATTATTAATACTTACATGTGGGACCATAAACTCATTACAACCGTCTCCATCAAAATCGAGAACGGATGCTCCAGCTCTATATTCTTTCATATCCGCCAGTTGAAAATCCGGCCCAAGGCTATAATTTGTCCCGGAAGTAAACTGAACATTTCCGGAAGCATTCAGTGAGGCCCAATAAATATAAGCATGAGTATCATTTGTCCATGAGTTAGGACCTGTCGGAATTTTGACAGGAGCAATTCCCACCATATCAGTCAGACCATCACCATTAAAGTCGCCGGCAATAAACTCTTGATCGGAGAAAGCTACCGCAGGATAAGAAGTCGGTGCATTTACCAAAGGCGTAATCGGAGAATTATTCATAGCAGGCAAATAAGACCAAGTCAATGTGATAGGCTTTAAAGCTTCACCGGTAGCATTTTTCTCCGTTACACTCCTCAAACGTGAAAAATTAGTACCGGAAGCATCACCAGTGGTATATGCCAATTCGTAACTCCTGTAAATTGAACTACCCGTTTTGCTTGTTATAGTCTTCAGCCGGTGACCCATACTTCCTTTTACACCCTCTATTACGAACGGTTGCGGATCATTGGAACGGGTTTCATAACTGAAAGTAACCGTGTTCTGCAGGCTACTACTTTCATTTTTGTTATTCCCATACGTAATAGTGGCGGGATACATGTAGTAATTCCATTGGTTATAGGTATAATCCATATAATTACCCAAGGGATCTTCCACACAATCCAGATACCACGCATAAATTCGCGAAGAATTACCAACGGTATAGCTTTGCCGTGCACCGGTTGTGTATCCATAATGATACGTCTGACCGGTAGAAAATTGTACTTCAAACCACGTATTGGCCGTGCTCGAAGTGTAAGTTCCGTGAACTATCACTTTAGTAAAAGGGTCGGACTCAGGATAATATATGGCTCCATTCTGACCGGCAGTACCGGAAGCATAAATCAAACGCTTACCATCCAAATAATAAGCCTCATCGGCGGAAAAGGTCATCGCCTTGGCAGTTCCGTCATGATATATCGTTTTGGGACCACGCGTTATGACAGATATACCCGACAGGTTGCATCCCCAGCCCGCTATCCCATTTCCCGACTGACTGTTGTACACGATGGAGAGGGAAGGCTGCATACCACCTACGCCTTGAGGAACTTTGATAGGAATAGAATAGGTAGCTCCCCCGGTAGAAGAAACATCGAAAGCCCCTCCAACGCCACCTACTTCTTCAGGCTCGGAACTGTACAAGTTAGGAGTGTCAGGATAGTTAAATTCGTTGAATACAACACCTGAAATATTTGTGGTTATAACGCCCGGATTAGTACTATTGCTCCCTTCGGATACAACATAATAAGTACCCGGTTCAAGCAATCTCCGTATATAAGAATGATACATGGATGAACATTGTCCCTCACCGGAATAGTTATCGTTATATACAATCGTATTCCCCGAAGCATCCAATAAATACATCTCGGTATCCGAAAGAACCGAACCGCAATGGGTTAGAGTCACATCCATCTTTTTGGTAAGAGAGAACCGATAAAAAATATCATTGGATGCCCAGCCAGTGTGTTGATTGGTATAATTGGCTGTATTCCGAGTATCTGAATATTCAAAATCATTATCAAACGTATTCACAAAGATAGCATCCTCACGGGTATCTCCTACAGGTATTAACATACCCAATATTTGGGTCTGTATCACGCCGTTTTGACTATATCCTTCCGATACTGCATAATATGTACCGGCATCCAACACTCTTTTTATGCAAGCCTGCCGAGGGTCACCACAAGCGTCAAGTAGGCTATAATTATCATTAGAGGTTATCAAAGTTCCTGAAGCGTTCAAAAGACTCAAATAGGTATCAGCAACCGCCGAACCGCAATTACGTATGATAACCTGCATTTTCTGACTCAGAGTAAATTTATAATAAACGTCATTGGTGGGGCGTCCGGTATAATTATTAGTAAACTGATTAGCAGTATTTTGCGAATTGGTGTAATTGAAACCGGAACTGAAATTCCCAGCCATTATCGGTATTCCCATAGTATTACCCGACACCTGCCCGTACGCAGCCATCGGGAACAGTAATACAGAAAGTAATATTGATAGATATGTTTTCATGGTTTATAGATATTAGTTATATTATTCTTTAATTATCTTCCAACTGCTCACATTACCGTTGTAAGCAATCTGCATAATGTATATCCCCGGCGAACGGTCAGAAATGTCTATCACATTAGACCGGGAGATGCCTGTCCATTGACGCAACTGCTTCCCGGTAAGGTCATAGATGGAGATTTGAGCATTTTCGAATTGCTCCACGCCTGAAATATCAACCTGGAGCATACCACGGGTAGGATTAGGATAAATAGTAATCTTGCTTTCAGATAGTTCCTCCTCATAGACTGACGGCGTTTCTTCGCCACCATCCGAAACTCCTCTTGTTTGAACCAAAATCTGGCGGGTCAGCCGATTACCGGCAGCATCATAGGCATATTGGATACGTTGCGCACAAATATCCGAAGAAAATAATGCCAATAAAAACGAAAATAAAATAGCTGTTCTCATGTGTTATTAATATTAACCCACATTGCTCCCTCAC
>NZ_DBDF01000013.1 GCF_002293435.1 Bacteroides sp. UBA939
ATTGCGCAGCAACCGGATTGAGATTCCGGTTCGCTATATTATCATTCATCGTATAAACTAATTATGAACAGCTACTTAAGAGCATAATTGCCGGCACTGTTTTCGGCTTTATATCCTCTCTTTCATTTTATTCCAAGCATGTGAATCAAACAAGAAGCATTCGCGCATGGTGTGATACATTTCTTTGAACCGGGACATGGGGATAGTGAAGCTCAAGATATCCGGTTCGAAATAAGGACGTACGGATGGGTCGAAGAAGCCCAGAAAGGTGCGTTTGCCGCCTTTCCGGTTTTCGAGGATTGGGAAAGTTACTGCACAACAACAACCGGAAGCAAATGGAGTGGTGACTGCATCAATCGCATTTGTATCGAAGAATGTCCATGTGGTAAGCCCTGATAATATATCGGGCGTAGCAAGGAAAAGTAGTCCTTCTATTCCATCGAAAGAGGGGAGTTTATCAATGCGTGCAAAGTGCAGGTACGTATTTTCCGTACGTGGTACTCCGACTTGTTCGATAAAATCCGTTACCATTGCAGGAGTCTTCTTGTATTTCTCTTTCAGTGATACGAAGTTGGGGACATGTTCAGGCATTTCCGTGAAGCCGGTATAGAATTTACCGCCTCCGCATCCTATAGTGTTGCTGCTCAAACTGATAGTTTTACCATCTCTTACTTGTTGCATTCCCTTGAAAAAGCAACCGTTTATTTTTTCTGTTGATTCTTCTAACTTATCAGAGTACCAGAAAGCAATAGGAAGTTCCGCATGTTCACCGAATGCTTCCCGATAATTAATAATGAATGTGTGTATATCCATGATAACTGAATTCAAGTTCGGAAGTAAAGATAGTGAATGATTGGCAGATTATATATGATTTTACCTTTTTTTAAAATAATCATATAAAAAAGAGAATTATAGAACTGGTTGCCCTCAACATAAAATTGCCAGGTGACATAAATTTATCCGCGTAATGACGAAATTCGTCTCACGAGACAAAAAAATCCATCCCGTGAGATGAAAAAATCCGTCTCGTGAGATGAAAATATTCGTCCCGTGAGATGAAAAAATCCGTCTCACGAGATGAAAATATCCGTCCCGTGAGATAAGAAGATTAGTCTCACGAGATGGTTTTTTGTCTCTGTGTCTGCGAGAAAGAAGCATTGCTTTAGCTTTAAAATATTGTGATTTTCATGTTATCAGAATAGGAATTTATTAGAATTTCCTTATTTTTGCATAGAACTTCTTACGGGAATGATTTCTCTAATTAAATGAAAGACGGATGAAGAAAATAATCATATTCCTATTTCTATATGTAATATGCGGTGTATGTATGTGCCGGCTCCATGCGACCAATAGTGTTGTAGATTCTCTCTTATCACAATTGGATCAAGTTATTCAAAACCGCCCCGTATACATAGAACAAAAAGAAAAGAAACTGAATGACTTGAGGAAAACTCTGAGACAGCGTATTTCTGATGAGAACCGTTTTACTTTATTAGGGGAGTATCTGGACGAATATCGTTCCTATAATACAGACTCTTCACTTTACATCTCCCGCGAGAGATACCAGGTGGCTTTGCGGATGAAGAACAGAGACCATCAGGACAATGCCCTCATGAATACTGCCGAGATTATGGGCATGGCAGGCATGTACAAGGAAGCGGTCGACCTGATGCATAATGTGCATATCAACCAATTGCCCGATGAACTTCATCCATACTATTACCATATCTACCGCACCATCTATGGGCTGATGGCGGATTACGCCGTTACGGAGCGAGAGAAGAAACTTTATGCCGAGATAACAGACCATTATCGCGATTCGTTGCTGTTGATCAATAAAGAAAATCCACTGGTTCATGCACTGATTCAGTCCGACCAGTGCAACGTGCAGGGTGAGTACGACGAAGCCATCCGGCTGCTGACAGACTACCTGGCAGGTCAAATAGATAATGTACACGATGTAGCCATCTGTGCCTACACGTTATCAGAGTCATACCGCCTGAAAGGGGATACCGAAAAAGAAAAAGAGTATCTGATTCTTTCCTCCATAGCAGATATGAAGTCCGCCGTGCGCGAATATATCTCTTTGCGGAAACTGGCCGTGTTGCTCTATCAGGAAGGAGATATAGACCATGCCTATTCTTACCTGAAACTCTGTATGGACGATGCTGTATTCTGCAACGCCCGGTTGCGTATTCTGGAAATCCTGCAAATCTTTCCCCTTATCAACGACGCTTACCAGCAGAAGACCGAAAAGCAACAGGAACAGATGGAGTGGGCATTAGTCTCCATCAGTCTGTTGTCCTTCTTCCTGCTGATAGCCATCTTCTATGTATATAAGCAGATGAAGCGTGTAGCAGCCGCACGCCATGAAGTGGTGGATGCCAATAAGCGCCTGAAAGAATTGAATGAAGAACTGCACCGCTACAATCTGCAACTGAAAGAAGCCAACCACATCATTGCCGAAAACTCCTACCTGAAGGAAGAATACATCGGGCGATACATGGACCAGTGTTCCGTATATCTGGAAAAGATGGATAACTATCGCCGCTCATTGGGCAAGATAGCGGCAAGCGGCAAAGTGGACGAACTCTACAAACACATCAAATCTTCTAAATTCATAGATGAAGAACTGAAAGATTTTTATGCGAATTTTGATAATACTTTCCTGCAACTGTTCCCTACTTTTGTAGAAGACTTCAATGCCTTGCTTGCGGATGGTGAACAGATTTATCCGAAATCCAACGAACGCATGAGTACGGAGTTGCGTATCTTCGCTCTGATTCGTTTGGGCATTACCGACAGTGTGAAGATAGCCCAGTTCCTGCGCTATTCTGTGACCACCATATATAATTACCGCACAAAGGTGCGTAACAAAGCTGCAGGAAACCGCGACTTATTGGAGCAGGAAGTGATGAAAATAGGTAAATCTAAAGACTGACATACTGCTTTTCAGGCTCAATTAGTGTCCTTTTTACGCTTATATTTTCACTACTTTTTTGAGACAATGCTTCTGTGTTATTCTGTTGATTATTAGTTGTTTATAGTTTTAGAACTGCTGTTTCCGCTACTTTTTCACTCTTTTCTGCTGCATCGGTTCTTCCTATCCGATACATTTGCATTGTTCTTTTAATTATTAACTTTAAAATCGTATATTATGCAAAAGTACAAAATGCCGATCAGGCTTCGATTCATGGCTTGTCTGATAGGAATGTTACTTCCGATGTGCATGTTCGCACAGCAAATCACAGTACAAGGTGTAGTAAAAGACCAGACTGGTGAAACCATTATTGGCGCCAGTGTGGTTCAGAAAGGCACGATGAACGGTACGATAACAGGTACTGATGGTGATTTCTCATTGAATCTGCCTTCGGATGCTGTTCTGGTAATTTCGTTTGTGGGTTACAAGACTTTGGAAATTCCTGTAAAAGGACAGAATCAGATCCGGGTGACACTCTCGGAAGACAGCGAGTTGTTGGATGAAGTGGTGGTAATAGGCTATGGAACTATGAAGAAAAGCGACTTGACTGGTGCTGTATCTTCTTTGGGCGGTAAAGATATAGATGGCGCTCCCGTATCCAATCTGGGGCAGGCTATTCAAGGTCGTATCTCCGGTGTACAAATAGTGGATGCCGGAAAGCCCGGTGACAATGTCTCTATCAAAATTCGCGGTTTGGGTTCTATCAATAACTGCGATCCGCTGGTGGTGATAGACGGAGTACCTACCGACTTGGGATTATCTTCTCTGAATATGGCTGACGTGGATCGCCTGGATGTACTGAAAGACGCATCAGCTACAGCTATTTATGGCTCACGAGGAGCCAATGGAGTTGTAATGATTACTACCAAACGTGGAACGGAGGGGAAAGGTAAGTTGTCGGTAGCCACCAATTATGCTTTCCAGGATGCCACTAATGTGCCTTCTTTGCTGAATGCCGCCCAATATGCGGACTTGAGTAACGATATGATGACAAACAGTGGGCGCAACCCTAATCCAAGCTGGGCGAATCCTTCGGAACAAGGTGCAGGTACCAACTGGATGGACGAACTGCTTCGCACGGGTGTTATGCAGAGTTATACGGTAAGTTACTCCGGAGGTAATGAAAAGTCTCATTACTATGTCTCCGGTGGTTTTCTCGACCAATCAGGTATAGTAAGCAGTGTGAATTATCGGCGTTTTACGTTTCAGTCAAACAGCGATGCACAGGTGCTGAAGTGGTTGAAATTCTCTAACAATATTACTTTCAGTGCCGATACGAAAGACTCGGGTGGTTATAATATTGGTGATGCATTGAAAGCTCTTCCCGTTCTTCCGGTGAAGAATGAAGACGGTTCCTGGAGCGGACCGGAAGGTAATTCGGAATGGTACGGCAGCATCCGTAATCCGATAGGTCCTACACAATTGAACAAGAGTCAGACGAAAGGTTATAATTTCCTTGCCAACCTGACATCGGAACTGAGCTTTACCAAATGGTTGAAATTCAAAAGTACGTTCGGCTATGACGCCAAGTTCTGGTTCATTGATAATTTCACCCCGAAGTATAATTGGAAGCCTATTCCGACGGAAGAAACTTCTCGCTATAAAAGTGATAATAAGTCGTTCACCTATCTGTGGGATAACTATTTCCTGTTCGACTACACGTTTGCAGAAAAGCATCGCGTTGGTCTGATGGCAGGTTCTTCTGCGCAGTGGAATGAAAATGATTATCTGAATGCCCAGAAGAATGTATTCATGTTCGACAATGTACACGAGATGGACAATGGAGAAGAAATGTACGCTATTGGCGGTAGTTTCAACGAATGGGCATTGCTTTCGTATATGGCACGTTTCAATTACTCTTATGAAGACCGTTATCTGTTGACGGCAACCGTTCGCCGTGACGGTTCCAGCCGTTTCGGTAATAAGAATCGTTGGGGTACTTTTCCATCGGTTTCTGCGGCATGGCGTATTTCCCAAGAAAAGTGGTTCCCGCAAAATGAGTATGTAAACGACCTGAAACTGCGCATCGGATATGGTGTGACAGGAAGCCAGGCAAGTGTGGGTAATTACGGTTATCTGGCATCTTATAACACCGGCGTATATCCGTTCGGGTCTACAAGCAGTCATCAGACGGCGCTGGTATCTTCCACGCTTGCCAATCCTTACATCCATTGGGAAGAGGTGGCACAGACAAATATCGGCTTTGACGCTTCCCTGTTCAATTCCCGCGTTACTATCTCGTTGGATGCTTATCTGAAAGAAACAAGAGATATGCTGGTGAAAGCATCTATTCCCATCACGTCAGGTTTTGAAGACACTACCACTACGTACACCAATGCCGGCAAAGTCCGCAATCAGGGTTTTGAAATGAGCTTGCATACCATCAATCTGACAGGTGAACTGGGATGGGAGACAAATGTGACTGCCACTTACAATAAGAATAAGATTAAGGACCTGAACAGTGCTGTTCCTTACTATATCAACCAGATCAATAACTCATACGTGACGATGTTGGCAAAAGACTATCCGATTAATGTATTCTATGGCTATGTGACGGATGGGCTGTTTCAGAATCAGGCAGAAGTAACCACACATGCCGTACAGCCGGGAGCAGAGCCGGGAGATATCCGTTTCAGGGATTTGAATAACGACGGTGTTGTTAATGATAGTGACCGCACGGTGATAGGTAATCCTAATCCCAACTGGCTTTTCTCGATGAACAACAGCCTGTCTTACAAAGGTTTTGAGTTGTCTGTCTTCCTGCAAGGGGTGGCAGGTAATAAGATTTATAATGCCAACAACATCGACAACACAGGTATGGCTGCCGCATACAATCAAACGACCGATGTACTGGAACGTTGGAGAGGAGAGGGAACGAGCCATTCCATGCCACGTGCCGTCTTCGGCGACCCAAACCAAAACAACCGTGTATCCGACCGCTTCGTAGAGGACGGTTCTTACCTCCGCTTGAAGAATATCACGCTTTCTTATACCTTCCCCAAACAGTGGTTGCAGAAGATACAGATAGAGAATGCCCGCATTTCAGTCTCTTGCGAGAATGTAGCTACCCTCACCGGATATTCCGGTTTCGACCCCGAAGTGGATATCAACGGAATTGATTTATCCCGCTATCCTATCTCTCGTACATTCAATGTAGGTTTAAACTTTAACTTTTAATTGACTCGGATATGAAAAAGATAACAAACTTAGTATATATGCTGGCTGTATTGATGCTGGTTTCATGTAATGACTTTCTGGATAAGTCTCCCAAATATGCGGTTGACCCTGAAACAACGGTAACCGATGATGTTGCCGTGGCACTGACGAATGCTTGCTATAAAGCACTTCAATCTTCCAATCTTTATAACCAACGTATATGGTCGCTGGACATCGTAGCCGGAAATAGCCAGGTAGGTGCAGGCGGTGGTACGGACGGACTGGAAACCATACAGGCAGCTAATTTTATCACGCAGAGCGATAATGGTATGGCGCTGTATATGTGGCGTTCTCCGTGGGTAGGCATCGGACAATGTAACATTGTGCTGACCAGCCTTCCACAATCCGAAGCCGTGTCTGAAAGCATAAAGAACCGTTGCATGGGCGAGGCTTATTTTCTTCGTGCTCACTACTACTATCTTTTAGTGCGTATGTATGGTGGTGTACCTTTGCGCCTGGAGCCTTATAATCCGGGTGGGTCTACGGCAATAGCCCGTACTACTATAGACCAGACTTACGAACAGATTATTTCCGACTGCAAGAATGCCGTTGAACTGCTTCCTGCAAAAGCTGAGTACAATGAAGAAGAGAAGGGGCGTGCCTGTAAAGATGCTGCTTTGGCCATGCTGGCAGATATATACCTGACATTGGCACCCAACCACACAAACTATTATGCAGATGTGGTGGATTTATGCGATGAAATCACGAATCTGGGATATGATCTCTCTACCTGCAAGTATGAAGACAATTTCGACGCTGCCATCAATAATGGTGCTGAGTCTTTGTTCGAAGTGCAATATTCCGGCAGCACGGAATATGATTTCTGGGGAACGAACAGTCAGGCTTCCTGGCTCTCCACTTTCATGGGGCCGCGTAACTCGGACTTTGTTGCAGGTAGCTACGGCTGGAACCAGCCTACGGAAGAATTTATGGGACAATATGAAGAAGGTGACAATCGGAAAGACCTGACAATTCTTTATGAAGGTGGTCCGGACTTCGATGGAAAGGCCTATAAGAGTTCCTATTCCAACACCGGATATAATGTCCGCAAGTTTCTGGTTACTAAAACCATTTCTCCGGAGTATAATACGAATCCGAATAACTTCGTTGTCTACCGCTATGCGGATGTTCTTCTGAAAAAGGCGGAAGCATTGAACGAAATGGGACAACCGGACCAGGCTGCCGTACCTCTGAATATAGTTCGCGAACGTGCCGGACTGCCGGGAGTTTCAGGTTTGTCGCAAGATGCCATGCGTGAAAAGATTATCCATGAACGCCGCATGGAGCTTGCCTTCGAAGGACATCGTTGGTTCGATATGATTCGCATCAATAATGGCGAGTATGCCCTCAGTTTCCTGCAATCCATCGGTAAGAGTAATGTGAACAGGAATCGTTTGCTATTCCCCATTCCGCAAACAGAAATGGATGCCAATGAGCTGATGATACAGAATACAGGCTATTAATCACTTAAATCAGAAGAAGAATATGAAAAGATATATTTCACATTTAGTATTTGCGTTGCTGGGTTGCATGGCATTGTCTGCATGTGTGGACAATGACTATATGGAACTGGACAAAGGACACAACGAACTGACCCTTTCCATCGGCAACACCGGGATTGTTTTGAACGAACAAGCCCATGCTGACGATGCATTGGAACTTTCCTGGACAACGGGAACCAATTATGGAACAGGAAACAAAATCTCCTACACACTGGAAATAGCCGAAGCTGGAACTAACTTCGCTACTCCATACATTGCTTTGGAAAACGCTGTGCAGGAATACACCTGGAAGAAAAGCGTAGAAGAACTGAACACGATCCTTCGCGAACACTTTGGTGCGGAAGCCTCCGAAAGTATCTCTCTGGAAGCGCGTTTGACAGCTAAGGTGGTGGATAGGGAAGAATTACAAGTAGCCACCACCTCGTTCAGTGTTACTGCTTACGAGCCGCTCACTGCTACGCTATATCTGATAGGTGACGCCACTCCCGGCGGCTGGAGTGCGGATAATGCGGCAGAGATGACACGGAAGAGCAACGGCATATTCACATGGACGGGGAGAATGACGCCCGGTTCATTCAAATTCATCACTACGCTGGGGGCATTCCTGCCATCCTACAATAAAGGCACGGATGGTAAGTTGGTGCTTCGTACCAGCGATAGCCAGCCGGATGAACCCTTCACGATTGAAGAAGAATTCAACTACACGGTTGACGCGAATTTATTTACCGGTGTTGTCACCTTGGCTCAGACAGAGAACCTGACCCCGGCGTATGACCAACTTTATCTTGTAGGTAACGTTACCGATTGGGGCTTCGCACCGATGAAACGGGATGTTCTTGATGCGTTCCTGTTCCGTCATGCCGCATTCTTTGAAGCGGCTAAAGGCGGAGAATTCAAGTTCGGCACTTCGGAAGGAAACTGGGAGAACATGTATAAGGCAAAGAGCGCCAATGCCTCCTACACGGATACGGAGGTAGAATTTGTATCAGGCTTCGACCCCGACAACAAGTGGCTGCTGAAAGATGGCGAATTGGATAAGGCATATAAGATTTGCGTGGATATCCGCACAGGCAGCGAGCGCATGATGATGAGTGAGTTCGTGCCCTATGAGATGATTTATATGATAGGCGACGCCACACCTGCAGGATGGACTATCGGCGATGCCACTCCGATGCAGGCAACGGATAATCCGTATGTATTCACCTGGCAAGGCGTTCTGAATGCAGGCGAACTGAAGTTTACCTGTGACAAGAAGGATGATTGGAACGGCGCCTGGTTCATGCCAACCGAAGCCGACAAGCAGCCTACGGGCGAGGTAGAGCCGATGCTGTTCTTAGACAAGGCCAGCGATGCTTTTAAAGCCCAGTACCTGGATGTAATGGTTGGTGGCGTCGACTTGAAGTGGAGAATTCCGGTAGCAGGTTCTTATATAATTACATTGAACCAGTTGGAAGAAACCATTGAGATAGTAAAACAATAAGGTCGAGAATACAATTGAAGCCTATCAACTACCTGTCAACCCCGTATCAGCTCCGTACCACCTCNNGAGGTGGTACGGAGCTGATACGGAGCTAATATTATTAGATTCGTTCATCGGTAATCTTTTACAGGAAGATAAACCATAAAATTCAATAGGATGAAATATATAGTTTATGCAATTACCACACTGCTTCTTTTTGCTTCGTGCAGCAAAAGCAATGATGAAACCGGCGATAATCCCGGTGGTGGAAGCGAAACCGGCGGGGTATCTGAGGTCACTTCGGTAACCTCCGACTTAACCGTAAACCTCACTACCGACAAGGCTTGTTACAAGCCGGGAGAAACCGTCTCTTTCACAGCCGATGCCCTGCCTGCAGGAGCAAAGATACGCTATCGCACCCTGAATGAAGTAGTTTCCGAACACGCTGCCGCAGGTGCTTCCTGGACATGGATTGCTCCGGCAACAGACTTTACCGGTTATCTGGCAGATGTGTACCGCACGAAGGAGGACGGTACGGAAGTTATCCTCGGTACCATTGCCATAGATGTATCCAGTGATTGGATACGTTTTCCCCGTTACGGTTTTGTCGCCACATTCGATGCTTCTAAAACCGAAAGCAGGATTCAGGAAGAAATGGCTTTCCTGAACCGTTGTCACATCAACGGCGTGCAGTTTCAGGATTGGCACTGGAAGCATCACTGGCCGTTGGGAGGGAGTCGTGAGCATCCGGATGAGGTCTATAAAGACATTGCCAACCGGGATACCTATACACAGTCAGTAAAGGATTATATCCGTATTCAACATACGTACGGAATGAAGGCTATGTTTTATAATCTTTGTTTCGGCGCGCTGGACGACGCAGCCGATGATGGTGTGGAAGAGGAATGGTACATCTTCAAGGGTACGGGGCACACCGATAAGGATGCGCATATTCTGCCCGGCAGTTGGAAAAGCAATATCTATCTTCTTGATCCTTCCAATACAGAATGGCAGGCATACATTGCCCAACGCAATGACGATGTATACGCTAATCTTGCTTTCGACGGCTATCAGATAGACCAGTTGGGCGACCGGGGCGACCGTTACGATTACAAAGGAAACAAAGTGAACCTCCCCAGAGGTTACGCCTCATTTATTGAAGCCATGAAACAAAAGCATCCTGAAAAACGTTTGGTAATGAATGCTGTCAGCAGCTACGGTGCGTCTCAGATAGCCGGGACGGGTAAAGTCGATTTCCTGTATAATGAGGTTTGGGGAGATGAACCGGATTTTACGGATTTACACACCATCCTGAAAGCGAATCATCAATACAGCAACCAAGCGTTGAAGACAGTGTTTGCCGCCTATATGAACTATGAGAAGGGTTCCGGAGACTTCAATATGCCTGGCGTCTTGCTGACGGATGCGGTGATGTTTGCCCTTGGCGGTTCTCATCTGGAACTGGGAGGCGACCATATGTTGTGCAGCGAATACTTCCCGAACACCCGTTTGCGGATGAGTGATGCCTTGAAGACTGCCATCGTGCGCTATTATGACTTTATGACTGCCTATCAGAATCTCCTGCGTGATGGCGGAGAAGAGGAAAAGATAACCCTGACCTGTACTGACGCAAGCAGGAATTTGAGTTTGAATGTCTGGCCGCCGAAGAAATCGTCCGTAACGGCTTTTACCAAAAGGATAAACGGCAGGCAGGTGATTCACTTGCTCAATTTCCTCAATGCAAACAGTTTGAGTTGGAGAGATTTGGATGGCAGTATGCCCGAACCGCGTCTGGTATCTAAAGTACCCTTGAAACTGGAAGTTTCCGGAAAGGTAAGCAAGGTATGGGTCGCTACTCCCGACGCTCATGCCGGAGCATCGCAGGAACTGGCTTTTGAACAGAAAGACGGAGCGATAGCCTTTACGCTTCCTTCGCTGAAGTACTGGACGATGATTGTAATAGAATAAATGGATAGAACGATGAAAAGATATATATACTTGTTATTAACGCTATGTTTTCTGTGCCCGCACTTGTATGGCGGAAACTCTACAGGAAACTGTATTTCCTATTCCCAGGCAGGAAGAAATGTCACCTTCCACCTGAACGACAGCTCAGCAGTACAACTACAACTGTGCAGCCCTTCAGTGGTACGTATCTGGTTCTCGCCGGACGGAAAACTGCAACGGGGAAATCCTTCCTTTGCAGTAGTCAATGAAGAGTTGGAAGACGTAGGCACGGTTCAGGTGGACGAACAGAATGCCTGCTATGAGATATTCACTTCCAAACTTCGCATCCGGGTGAATAAAGCCCCGTTCAGCCTGCAAATCTTCGACAAGTATCAGAAACTTTTGTTCAGCGACTATGCGGATAAAGGGCACGTCAGCGATGGCGAACGTAAAGCAGCGTATAAAACACTGCGCCGGGACGAACATTTCTTCGGCTTGGGCGAAAAGACGGGCAAATTAGACCGCCGCGGCGAGTCTTATAAGATGTGGAATAGCGACAAACCCTGCTATAGTACTGTAGAAGACCCCTTATACAAGAGTATCCCGTTCTTCATGAGCAGCTATCGTTATGGTATCTTTCTGGATAATACGTATAAGACCGAATTCAAATTCGGTACCGAAAGCCGCGATTACTACAGTTTCGAGGCTCCCGGCGGAGAGATGGTCTACTATTTCATTTTCGGCAAGGATTACAAGGAGATAATCAGGCAATATGTAGCATTGACCGGACAGCCTATCATGCCTCCCAGGTGGGCGTTAGGATTTGCGCAATGCCGTGGCTTGCTTACTAACGAAAAACTTTCTTATGAAATTGCCGAAGGGTATCGCAAACGGGGTATTCCCTGCGATATCATTTATCAGGATATCGGCTGGACTCAATATCTGCAAGACTTCAACTGGCGGAAAGAGAACTACCGGAACCCTCAGAAAATGCTTGCCGACCTGAAAGGAATGGGCTTTAAAGTCATTGTTTCGCAAGACCCTGTCATCTCTCAGGCCAATAAGAAACAGTGGGAAGAAGCTGACCGGCTTGGTTATCTGGTGAAAGACTCTACCACAGGCAGAAGCTATGATATGCCTTGGCCCTGGGGAGGCAATTGCGGCGTAGTGGACTTTACCATCCCCGAAGTGGCGGATTGGTGGGGCGCTTACCAGCAGAAACCCATAGACGACGGCATTGCCGGTTTCTGGACTGACATGGGCGAGCCTGCCTGGAGCAACGAAGAACAGACAGAACGTCTCGTAATGAAACACCACCTCGGTATGCACGATGAAATTCATAATGTGTATGGTCTGACTTGGGATAAAGTAGTCAAAGAGCAGTTCGAGAAACGGAATCCCGACCTGCGTGTCTTCCAGATGACGCGTGCCGCCTTTGCCGGATTGCAACGCTATACCTTTGGGTGGACCGGAGATTGCGGCAACGGAGATGACGTATTGCAAGGCTGGGGACAAATGGCGAATCAGATTCCTGTGCTTTTGTCGGCCGGATTAGGGGTTGTTCCCTTTGTGGCTTGTGATATTTCCGGTTATTGCGGGGATATTGAAGATTATCCGGCTATGGCGGAGCTTTATACCCGCTGGTTGCAATTGGGAGCATTCAATCCGTTGAGCCGCATCCATCACGAAGGAAATGTAGCGGTGGAACCGTGGCTTTTCGGAGAGGAAGCGGAGAAGCATGCAAAGGCGGCTATTGAACTGAAATACCGTTTATTGCCCTATATCTATACGTATGCCCGCGAGGCGCACGAGAAAGGTTTGCCGATTATGCGTCCGATGTTTCTGGAGTATCCGGCGGATACGGAGACTTTTTCTACGGATGCGCAGTTCATGTTCGGCAGTGAGTTGCTGGTAGCACCGGTTGTCAGGAAGGGGGCGACTAATAAGAATGTTTATCTGCCCGAAGGCGTCTGGATTGATTATAATGATAAACACACGGAGTATAGTGGCGAACAGTGGACAACGGTAAACGCTCCGTTGAATACGATTCCCATGTTTGTGCGGAAAGGCAGCATCATTCCTCAGATGCCGGTAATGAATTATACGGATGAGAGGAGTGTTTATCCGGTTACATTCGAGGTCTTTCCTGCGGCACCGGGTAGTGCGGCTTCTTTCTGCCTCTATGAAGATGCCGGAACGGACTTGGGCTATTTGCGTGGAGAGTTTCTGCGTACGCCTGTCACTTGCCGGACAACAGAAAAAGGATATACGCTTGCAATCGGAGAAAGGGCGGGAGAGAAGTACACTCTTCCGGGAGAACGCAACTTCATGTTCCGCATGTATACGGAGCAAATGCCGGAGGAGGTACTGATTGACGGAGTGAAAGTTAAAAAGATGAAGGCTGAGAAAGTGAATGATACACTGGAAACAGAATTCAAAACAACTGCTTGGTGTCCGGATAAGAAACAGAATTTCTGTTTGTTGAGGTTACCGGATGACGGAAAGCAGCATGTTATTGAGTTTCTCTTAAAATACTAACAATACAAATAAGATTATGAAAAAGTTAATACTTAGTACAGTTTGCCTTCTTTTCACCTTAGCGGGAAGAGCCGAAGGAATTTCGTCGCCGTCGGGCAACGTGAAGTTGGATTTTGAGTTATCGGATAATGGAGCGCCCACCTACCGGATAGCATACAAAGGGCAACCCGTTATCAATCCCAGCACCTTGGGGCTGGAACTGAAGAATGCCGGTAATCTGCTGGAGGGATTTGAGGTCGTGACAACTTCAACTTCTGCATTCGATGATACCTGGAAACCCGTATGGGGTGAAACGAAAGATATTCGTAACCATTACAACGAACTGTTGGTGGAACTGAAACAGCCTTCTACAGATCGTTATATGAATCTTCGTTTCCGCATATACGACGATGGCGTAGGTTTTCGTTATGAATTCCCACAGCAGAAGAATCTGGTTTATTTCGTGATAAAGGAAGAGCATACCCGGTTTGCCATGACAGGCGATCATACTGCCTGGTGGATTCCCGGTGATTATGATACGCAGGAATATGACTATACAGAGTCGAAACTTACAGAGATTCGCGGTCTGATGCAGGGAGCTATTTCCGACAATGCTTCGCAGACCCAATTCTCGCCGACCGGCGTACAGACTTCTCTGCAAATGAAGACGGCCGGCGGACTGTACATCAACCTGCATGAGGCCGCCTTGATAGACTATTCTTGCATGAGCCTGAACCTGGATGATAAGAACCTGATATTTGAATCCTGGTTGACACCGGATGCGCAGGGCGACAAGGGTTATATGCAGTCTCCCTGTCACACGCCTTGGCGTACGGTGATGGTGAGCGACGATGCCCGTGACATATTGGCTTCCAATCTGATACTGAACCTGAACGAGCCTTGTAAATATGAAGATACTTCCTGGATTAAGCCGGTGAAGTATGTCGGTGTCTGGTGGGAAATGATTGCGGGTGGCAGACCGTGGTCATATACCTTCGACCTCCCTTCCGTAAAGCTGGATGAGACGGATTATACGAAAGTAAAGCCGAATGGCATTCATCCTGCCAATACGGAGAATGTGAAGAAGTATATTGATTTTGCTGCGGAACACGGGTTCGAACAAGTATTGGTAGAAGGCTGGAACACGGGTTGGGAAGACTGGTTTGGCATGAGTAAGGATTATGTATTTGACTTCGTTACTCCTTATCCTGACTTTGATATCAGGTTTCTGAATGAATATGCCCACTCCAAAGGCGTTCGTCTGATGATGCATCATGAAACGTCGGCATCGGTTCGTAACTATGAACGCCATATAAAGGCGGCCTATGAATTGATGAATCAATACGGCTATACCTCTGTTAAGAGCGGTTATGTAGGCAATATCATTCCGCGTGGCGAGCATCATTACGGGCAATGGATGAACAACCATTATCTTTATGCCGTGACCGAAGCCGCCAAACATAAGATTATGGTCAATGCTCATGAAGCCGTACGCCCCACGGGCTTGTGTCGTACTTACCCGAATCTGATAGGTAATGAATCGGCTCGTGGTACGGAATACGAAGCTTTTGTCGGAAGCAAGCCTTTCCATACAACGATACTTCCTTTCACGCGTCTGCAAGGAGGACCGATGGACTATACGCCCGGTATTTTTGAGATGGATATCCATAAGCTGAACCCCAATAGCCACTCTCATGTCAATTCCACGTTGGTGCGCCAGTTGGCATTGTATGTAACGATGTACAGTCCTCTGCAAATGGCAGCCGATCTGCCTGAAAACTATGAGCGCTTCCCGGATGCTTTCCGGTTTATCAAAGACGTAGCTTTGGATTGGGACGATAGCCGCTATTTGGAAGCTGAGCCGGGATGCTATATCACCGCAGCCCGTAAAGCAAAAGGAACCAATGATTGGTTTATCGGTTGTACCGCTAATGAACAAGGGCATACGTCTGTCCTGAAACTTGATTTTCTGGATACTGATAAACAGTATATAGCTACCGTTTATGCGGATGCAAAGGATGCTGATTATAAAACAAATCCACAGGCTTATGTAATCAGCACAGGTATTGTTTCTTCCAAAACGGTATTGAAACTGAAAGCGGCTCCCGGCGGCGGCTATGCTATCAGTATTATGGAAGTGAAAGATAAGTCGGCAGTAAAGGGAGTGAAGACACTAAAGGTTTCTCAATAATATCAGGAATAGGTATAAGAGGCTGTGTCAAAAGTTTAAGCCTACGTAATAACGAAATTCGTCTCACGAGACAAAAATACCCGTCTCGTGAGACAAAAAAAATCATCTCACGAGATGGAAATATTTATGTCATGAGATGAATATTTCCATCCTGCGAGATTAAAATACTGAACTTTAAGGTCAAATAGAAATAGCCTGTAGAGGTCTTTTTAGAACTGATTTAAGTACGATTTGAATTTACTACGTAGTAGTGTCTGAACTACTTAGTAGTAGTTACCCAACTACTACTAAGTAATTGACTAACTACTACTGGGTAGTTGACTAACTACTACTAAGTA
>NZ_DBDF01000045.1 GCF_002293435.1 Bacteroides sp. UBA939
AGGAGAATTAAGTTACTCTTGTTGATTACTTATCATTTATCTCGCTTCTTATCCATTATATATTCATTTCCAGTGCAGTTGCCTTTGTTTTTAATTGTCTTATAAAAGAAGAACTGTTATTGTTTCACGCAGCAAAGATAGGTATAATTTCCATGTGTTGTGCGTGCGGATGCGCACTGTTTTTGTGCGATATAGCACGCAGATTGGTGAGCGATAGTAGATGCTGTGAGTTGATATACAACGACTTATGTCTTTGGCATAAGATTTGACTCTTCTATCAGTAGAATTTGAACTCTTCCACCCAAAGGAATATGCTATGTACAAGAATATACTTTTATCACTAATCATCTGTGGCATTCTGACGACTGCCACCGCCCAGGAACGCACGCTGCAACTGACCCTGGAGCAAACTATAGACCGCGCCCGCCGTCAATCGCCCGATGCACAGACCGCCCGTCACAGTTTCCGTTCCTCCTACTGGAGCTACAAATACTACCGCGCCAACTATCTGCCTGCCTTACGGCTGACTTCCGACCCGACACTGGACCGCGCCATCAACAAAGTCACCATGAGCGACGGCAGCGTAAAGTTCATCGAACAGAATCTCCTGAGCACTGACCTCACCCTAAGCCTCACGCAGAACATCCCCTGGACGGGCGGCACACTGTTCGTAGAAACCTCTGCCCAACGGCTCGACTTGTTCAGCGACCACTCCACCTCCTGGCAGACATCACCCATCAACGTCGGCTACAGCCAGACGCTCTTCGGATACAACAGCCTGAAGTGGAACCGTCGCATCGAACCCTTACGTTATCGCGAAGCAAAGAAAACCTACGTAGAAACCCTCGAACTGGTTGCCGCCCGAGCCACACAGAAGTTCTTCGCCCTTGCCACAGCGCAGAGCAACTACGAAATAGCATCTACCAACTATGCCAATGCCGACACCTTGTATATATATGCACAGGGACGCTACAACATCGGCACCATCACCGAAAACGAAATGTTGCAACTGGAACTCAATAAGCTGACCGAAGAAACCAACCGCATGAACGCACACATCGAGGTAGAAGACTGTATGCAGGAACTCCGCTCGTACCTCGGCATTCAGGAGGACGTCGTGATAAAGGTAGAAGTCAACGACCACGTGCCCGGTCTTCACATTGACCTGACTGCCGCCCTGATGACGGCAAGAGAAAACAGTCCGGACATACTCAGCATGCAGCGTCGCAAGCTGGAGAGCGAGAGCAACGTAGCCAACGCCCGCGCCAATGCTGGACTGAAAGCCGACCTCTACCTTCGCTTCGGACTGACGCAAACGGGCGACAAGCTGAAAGATGCTTATCGCCATCCCTCGGAGCAACAATATGTCACCCTCGGCATCAATCTGCCCATACTGGATTGGGGGCGCGGCAAGGGGCAGGTGCGCGTGGCTCGTTCCAATCGTGACCTGACCTACACCCAAGTGGAACAGGACAAAACGGACTTTGAACTGAATGTCCGAAAGCTGGTGCAGCAATTCAACCTGCAATCGCAACGCGTACACATTGCCGCCCGCACCGACGAAACAGCGCAACGGCGTGCCGACGTAGCCCGGAGGCTCTACATCATAGGAAAATCTACCGTGCTCGACCTCAATGCTTCCATCAGCGAGAAGGATGCTGCCCGGCGGAATTATATCTCGGCACTGTACAATTACTGGAGCCTGTACTATACCCTGCGCAGCATCACGCTCTACGACTTTGAACTGAATGCCCCGCTCACCGAAACCGAAAAGATAGAAGCGGCAATGGATGAAATGATAAACAAAACCCGATAACAACATGGATATTAAAATCAAAAAGAAACCCTGGTACATCCGTTACCGTTATTACCTGGCGGGAGGCATTCTATTTCTTGCTTTCCTGGTCTACGTCGCCATCCTTTCCGCCGGACCCAGTAAGCTACGCATCGACCGGGATGGTGTGCAGATTGCCGAAGTGAAAAACGACAGGTTCATGGAATACATTGACGTGGAAGGACTCGTCCAACCGATTCTTACCATCAAGATTAATGCCCGCGAGCCGGGTAGTGTGGAACGCATCACGGGCGAGGAGGGGAGTCTGCTTCGGAAAGGAGATACCATCCTTGTACTCGAGAATCCCGATTTGTTGCGCAGCATCGAAGACCAGCGCGATGATTTGGAAAAGCAACTGATAACCTATCAGGAGAAGGAAATCGAGATGGAACAGAAAAGTCTGAACCTGCAACAACAGGCCTTGCAGACCAACTACGAACTGGAGCGCCTGATGAAGAGCATCAACCTCGACCGGGAAGAATACAACATGGGCATCAAGAGCAAAGCTCAACTGGAAGTTGCCGAAGACGAATACAACTACAAAGTGCAGAATGCCAGGTTGCAGCGCGAGAGTCTCCGGCATGATTCCGCCGTGACGGTTATCCGCAAAGACTTAATCCGCAACGACCGAGAGCGAGAACGCAAGAAGTACGAACGCGCCTGCGAGCGGCTGGAAAACCTGATAGTGAAAGCTCCCGTTGCCGGACAGCTCAGTTTCGTAAAGGTAACGCCGGGGCAGCAGGTATCTTCCAACGAGAGCATTGCCGAAATCAAGGTACTGGATCAGTATAAGATTCACACTTCCCTCAGCGAATATTACATAGACCGCATTACGACGGGACTTCCGGCTACCATCAATTATCAGGGACGCAAGTATCCGCTTCGCATCACCAAAGTAGTGCCCGAGGTAAAGGAGCGGGCTTTCGACGTCGACCTGGTATTCACCGGAGATATGCCGGAGAATGTGCGTGTCGGCAAGAGTTTCCGCGTGCAGATAGAGTTGGGACAGCCGGAACAGGCTGTTATTATTCCGCGCGGCAACTTCTACCAAGCTACCGGCGGGCAATGGATTTATAAACTGAATGCCTCCGGAACGAAAGCGACACGCGTACCTCTCAGCGTCGGACGCCAGAATCCGCAACAGTACGAAGTTACGGATGGCTTGCAACCCGGGGATTGGGTGGTTACAACGGGGTATGATAACTTTGGGGAGGCGGAGGAGTTGATATTGAAATAGCGGTATTATACTTCCCACACTTTGCAAACTTTCCCGGCAGCAATATAGACCACATATTTCCGCATCCGGTAGGTCGGGAATTGGCGGTTGATGTCTGCGGCGTAGGCACTGACTTGTGTCACGTCTGCCTCGGCGGGAGTTGTCAAAGCATCTATACGCACAGCTTCTCCTGCTTTGCAGTACTTGAATTCCACTACACGGCAATCGTTATGGTAAGTGGTATTCGGCATTCCCGTCAGTACCAGGTCGGCACGCCCCGAAGGGAGGTTTTGCTCCACAGCGAAGGTGTAGCAGGCACTCAGATAGCGGCTACATAGTTCAAAGAAAGAACAGCGGATGAAGTTCTCATTCATCTTGTCGAAAACTTGGGCGGGGAGTTGCCCCAAGTATTCTGTGAAGTAGTTCATGATGAGCGGTTCCAGTTGCCGGTCGCCATACACAAATTGCTCATATACAGGAGCGTATTTCCGAGCGTCACTGCTTATCCGGTTCATCTCATTGAAGTAGTCCATGAAGATGCTGCGCATCGTCAGGTTAGGCAACGACATCTTGAAACTGTTCTTTAGCGTAGTCATCCCCAGATAATACAGGCTGACAGGATAGAACTGCTTGTCAAAGAACTTCTTCTTATTGAACTTGCTGCGCAGGTCGGACACGGAATAAATCAGTTCGTCGTCTATCAGGAGTGCGTCCAGCATTTCCTGTGCATTCTCCAGAGTCTGCGTCAGGCGGCGAATCCAGCCGATATCTGTGCGCAGGTTCTCGTCTATCATTTCCTGGGGGATGTCGCCGTTGTTTACGGCAAACTTCTTAAAGAAATAAGTCAGTATAGTGGAATTGAACATGGGGCGGGCATCGGGCAAGAAGCGGTAACCGTCATAATTGTTGAGGATGAGCGTCCATATCTCGTCAAAACGCTCTTCGCCGCTACCGTAGTTGCGGAGCACGTAGCGCAGGTAAGTGGCGGCTTCGTCGTGATTGAAACCCAGCATTTCGGTAAAGTTAGGTGCCAGGGTCAGTATCTCGGCTATGTTGTATCCGCTGGTCAGGTCGTCCATTGTCACGGGGAGTACGCCGGTGCAGAAACAGGTGTTGATGCTGCCTTCGTCTACACCTTTCTTAATGGTTTTGAAGAAACTGCGCAAGAAGCTGTCGCCCGTCGTTACGTTTTCGTAGAGGGGGTCTTTGAAGGTGGTGAGCAGTTGGTTGGTGAAGTTATCGTATTCGTCGATGAGGATATAGAGCCGGGGAAGTTCGCCCGCCTTGATACGGGTCAACACATCATCCAGCATAGAGGTGGCGTTGTGTTCGTTGCTGAAACTGAAGTTTTCGAAATAGCGTGCGTAGCGGTTCTTGTTACGTACCATCTCATAAATAGGCCCGCAATTCAGGTAATTGAAGTTTTCTTCCAATCGGGCAATGTCATCGCTCATCACCATAGTGGAGAAGTTGAAACGGAGTACCATATATTGATTTCGTCCGGCGGTGGGATGGCTGCCGATATAAGTTCCGCCATAGAGTGCCTCAAACCGACATGCCTCGTTGATATCGTAACTCAAGTTTCTGAAGTAGTT
>NZ_DBDF01000199.1 GCF_002293435.1 Bacteroides sp. UBA939
GCTGATAATCTTGCTACTGACCTGAAGATTCTTCAGGTGATAAGGTGAAGAGCCGTCACCTTAGTAAGGTGAAGGGTTGTCACCTAGTAAGGTGAAGAGCTGTCACCTACCCGGGTGGCGAGTCGTCAGGTAATCGCCTGAAGAGTTAACATATAAACAGAGTATTGGCCTTAACTCCTTTAACTCCTGATTCGCATTATTTAATCCTTAACAACTATGGCTTTAGAGTATGTAGTAACAAAAAGAGTGTTCGGTTTTGATGAATCAAAAACGGAGAAGTATGTAGCTAAGTCTGTGCGCTCAGGACAGACGAGTTTTAGCAAAGCCTGTGCGAAAGTGAGCCGCCTCTGTGGTGTTCATCGCAAAGTGGTAGACCTGGTAGTCAGCGGCTTGGTCGATATGATGGCCGAGGACATTGATGATGGAAAGAGTGTTCAATTAGGCGAGTTCGGCATTTTCCGCCCTACGATTAAGGCTAAGAGTGCAGATTCCGAAGAGGGAATAAAGGCAAGCAGTATTGTCCGAAAGCGTATTGTATTCACTCCGGGTAAGATTTTCCAACGCACATTGAATGAAATGAGCGTAACTCGTTCTGTACCCGCTGATACGGATTATACAGATGGCAGCAGTTACGGAAGTGCCGGTGGTAATCAAGGCAGTGGTAACACAGGAGGCGGAGATATTGACGATAATCCGTTAGGATAATCTCAGGCCGAATAACTCAATTAAAGTAGCGAAAGTCTTTTCGCTACTTTCTTTATTTCTTCTTATGCTTCTTTCCGCAAGTAGTTGAATGCTTAGGAATCCATTCTTAACTTTATGTCACGCCAATGTTACTTTCACGTCACTTCCCTTCTTTCACATCATCCATCAACTGAAGCCCTACGCCGCGTATCGTCACAATCCGAATGGCAGAATCTCCTTTTTCTACCTTCTCCCGCAATTTATTTAACTGAGTATCCAGTCGGCGGGAAGGATAATAACCTTCATCATGCCAAATCATATCCATTATTATCTCTCTCTTCACTATCTCTCCTTTGTTCTGACAGAGCACCTTCAAAATTATATTTTCATAATTGGTTAGTCTTATATCCTCCATTCCATCTTCCGCTTTCAGAACAAGATACTTAGGATCATATTTGTATTTACCCAGTACCATTACCTGTTCCCTGTTCCGAATAGGCTGCTGTGCTGATAATTTCATCAATGCACGCAAATGACAATTAAGTTCTTCGGGAACACAAGGTTTCTTCACATAGTTATTGGCACCGAAGTCATACCCTTTTATTACATCATGCGGCTCGGCGTACGAAGAAGTAAACATAATTGGGATGTGATGATCTGTTTCGCGTATTTTGCTCACCATATCATAACCATTCATTACAGGCATTTCCACATCCGCCATGATAATATCCGGCTGATGTTCAAGCCACATTTCATATCCTTCTTTTCCATTGTTGGCTATCAACACCTCATATCCGCCTATTCGCTGCAAGCCAAATTTCACAATGTATGCAAAGTTCCGGTCATCTTCAACTATTAGTAGTTTAATGCTCTTTTCTATTGTTTCATTTTTCATGCTTTTCATTGGTTTTTGCAGGTATCATAATTATAAATATACTTCCATAGCCTTTTCTGCTCATCATGTCAGCCCGCCCTCCATGTATTTCAGCTGCGTGCTTCACATAATTCAAACCAAGTCCAAATCCACTTACTCCCTGTTTCAGTGCATCCGTTCCTCTTTCGAACTTTTCAAATATGCGGTTACAGTCTTCATTAGAAATACCGAAGCCGTTGTCTTCTACAGAGATACAGAGCATATCTTCTTTTTCTATTTTTGTAGTAATGGCTATTCTCACGCTCTCACCCGAATATTTAATGGCATTGTCTACCAGATTACTGATAGCTTCTTTAATATATTCTTCTTCACCGTAGGCTGTTTTTACATTTATATCTAAGCTAAAATCCACTTGTTTACACGCTCTTAATTGGAACTTTTCCATCAAATCTTTTATGATAGGGTATAACTCAAACTCGTGTTTCTTCAACGTGATTTTATTTTCCTCTATTTTGGCAATAGTCAATACTTTATTGGCTAACGCATATAAATGTTCATTCTCTCTTTCTATATAGTTCAGCATTTCGTCGCGTCCTTTTGTTTCTTCCGGCTTTATAGTCCTCAATATATGAGCACTCAGTTTAATGCCTGCAATGGGTGTCTTCATATCATGTATCATGGCTTTAGAAAAAGTATCCTTCCATTGGGCAATGCGACGTTCAACAATGATAACCTTAATTTGACAAACAATACACCAGCAAACAAATATCATCATAGCAATAGTAGACAACAAGAGAAGTCCCATACGCTTAAGTATAACCCAATAAGGGTCATCAATAAAGGCTTGTACATTTAGTGAGCTATCAATACGAACAGGGAACTTATTAGATTTCAGTTTCTCGGATACATATTTGTGTTCATAGGAACTTTCCCGTATGGAATCATTGTTATCGACAAGGCAAATAACAACTTTAACAGACAAACTTAGTTTTCCTGATATATCAGTAAATATAGAATCGACAGTTCGCAGGGATATATTAGAGCCATAATTAGACAGACTTTCCTGCAGTTGAACTTCTGAGTTTGATAAATTCTCTACTGAATCAGACACTATTGCTAAAGGAGTTCTTTCCGGGATTTTCTCCAAATCTGATATACAACGTAAATCCAACTCTTTAGTTATAGACTCCTGCAATATGAAGTTCACAACATTTTGAATTTCTGTCTTTGTAGATATATAGCCATTCACCAACCATGATATTTGCAATATTGCAACAGCAACTATACCTAAATAGGAAAGTTTCCATATATTCCCAAGCCTATTTTTCATAGTTTCAACTTTTTCGCAAATATAATAACATTATCGTAACATAAAGTAAGGTAATGATAACATTTCATTAAAATTAAACCTTCTAACTTTGCCACAGCATTTAGAACAAAGTATTAATCTTAAAATTTTAGTAATAATGAAAACAGAGAAATTAATGACAGAATTGACAAAAGAAGAACTAATTAGAACTTTCGGTGGCAATAGTCAACAAAAATATGTATTAATCCGTGTTGGTAATAAATTGATATGGGTAAAAAGCGGCATAAGTCCAGACTAAAAAGTAACATTATCGTGAGATTCGCTAACCCAGAGTTTAGATAATTCTCCATAACTTTGTCGCATCATTTAAAAACAGTAATTAAAGCAGTTCTCTGCATGATACACTTTAGGATATATTTAATCTATGTTTAATAACTAAAAAAATGTTTTTATGAAAAATTTATTTTCATGTTTTGTTATGTGTGTGTTTCTTCTCTCTTGTTCTCAAGAGAAAATAGAAGATGTTGATTCGGGACAGATAAATCCGGTTTTGGTTGATTCTCTTAATAACTCTGTGGTTGCTTATGCTGAGTTGATTAGTCCAATCATTCAAAAAGTTGAAACTCGTAGTATAAATGGGGAGTTGAAATTTACTAAGGTAGAAAGAGAGTTTATTGCTCAACAACTTATCCCATCAATATCATGGGCTAAACAGGTAATGTATTCTATGGGAGTAACTGAACAAGAAATAAAAGAAATTTGTGGCTCAGATGAATCGAGTGTTGTTACAGCAGCCCTACATGCGATAAATTCTCCAGAATACAATACTTATATTACAAGTACAAGAAATGTTTACGTAACTTGCGCTTTGGCAGTTTTAGGATTCGATGCTTTTAGTTGTATCTCTCAATTGGGAGAAACAACTCTTAAAAGAGCAGCAATTAAATTACTAAAATCGGCTGCCATGAAGTTACTTGGCCCTATAGGTGTTGGGTTAGCTGTAGCAGAATATGGTTTGTGTCTTGCAGGACTGTGATGATTACTATTATTATATGTAAAGCCCTTTTTCTGCTTATAGGGGCACATCCTATATTACGTGTGCTTCGTATGACTTATATATTTATAAGAAGAAAGAAAACCAAGAAACTATATTGGGCTATTCCGGTATCTTTATTAGCTGTAGTTTTTTATGTTTGGATTGTGAGTTTTACATTGGATCTGGTCAAAAGATGATGATATAAAATTAAAAAGAATCCTGATAGAGGGTTTACCTAATCTATCAGGATTCTTCTGTCCTGTTTTCGTCATGGGAACACTCGAATCACAATTCTGTTTTTACGTTTATTCGTATGGATATTGTTGAATGATAATTTGTATTTTAGCCGCGGATTATAAAGCAGAAACATAAACTCTGGTTCGGTGCGGAACTTGGTTTTGGGGTTACACTGTCTGTATCCCGACCATAAAGACATGCGTATGGGGATGTTGAAGGTGCTCGTTGGTTATTATGTTACTCCCGCCCTTTCACTGGGGGTCGGAGCAGGTTCCAGCAGTTACAACCCGGGGGCAAAGAATGTCTTGCCCGTTTTCCTGGATGTGAGATACCATCCGTTTAAGAATAAACGGTTTCTGCTGAATGGAGATATCGGTTGTGCATTTCTCACGCCTGCCGCTTACAGTAAAGGGGAACTCCTAATGGATTTCTCGGTGGGTTATAAAGTGTTGGACAAGAAAGTAAGTATTATCCCTGCAATCGGGTATAACTACTGTGGTTATGATGTAGGTGTACCAGCCTATAACAACATGCAGTTGGTGGATAGTCAGAACAGGCATTCTCTTTTTGTCAAGGTAGGCGTTGTATTCTAATTCAAATAACATACGGCATCCAATAAAAGAAAAATAGCATTAAAAAAGAAAACAGCATTAATCTAAACCCTATTACGCGTGGTGCGGTTCAACGCCGCATCATGCGTAATTTTACACATAAAACATATACAAATCATATAATTCAAACAGATAAAATGAAAAAACATTTGCTTTTACTTGTCTTTCTATCCTGCACCGCAACTCTGGCGGCGCAGCACAATGGAAAACGATTGTGGGGTGGAGTTGAACTTGGGAGCGACCAACGTTATAACGTTAGAGTGTCTCACGTAGTAGCCTGAAGAATTAACCCATAAACAGAGTATCGGCTTTAACTCCTAAGCGAAGAGATAACTCCTTTAGTTCCTGATTCACATTAAAATAATGTAAATTCTATGCCTTTATCTCTAAAGATGTTACAAAACGGGAGATATAAAATACAATGTAGTCATAATACATGTATCTTTATATCGTTTCTCAAATATATATTTGATTATGGCAAATTCTAAATTTTATATTATCCCAAGCCAAAGGACTGTTACGTCAGGGATGAAAGAAAGTGGAAGTTATTTTTTGTATCCTACCAATACCATAATTATGAGATACATTTTCTTCTTTCTATTTCTGTTTTGCATAACGACATTAGTCAATGCAGAGAACAATGATTCATGCTCCACGAGTCGTCCGTCGATAAATATTCCCATGTATTTTGAAATGGGAGACAAGATGAAGTTGCAAGAAAGTTACAAACAAAGTGTTTATTGGAAAAAGTACAAAAGATTAAAGGGATGCGCATTCGGCGCACTTGGATTAGGCGTTGGTGGAATGTTTGTCGGTTGGGTTGGAGTTGCCAAAACTCCATACATTGATATTGATCAGAGAAAAGATGCGGGCAAAGTATGGGCTATTGTTTTCTGCTCAGGGTTATGTTTAACCGTTTCCAGTATTCCACTATTTATTATCTCACATAAGAACAAGAAAAAAGCGAAGAACAGCATAGGGTTTTCTCTAAACAGTTCAACTATTCATGTGACTTTGCCAAACGGTATGGGACAAACACAGCCTGCATTAGGGGTTTGCATCAACTTTTAATTCTATTCTGCTTAATGATAATATTTGCAGGTAGAAAGAAAACAAATAAATTCTTATTGAATAAGAGCGCCCTCAGTAGGCGTTCCGATTAGAGACTATAAGCAATCTGCCATAAAATGAAAAGCCCTCAGAACCTTTTGTTATACATACTTATATTATCAGGCATTCTCGCCTCTTGCAATAGCAGAAGCCGGTATTCTTCGGCTCTGCTTGCTCTCGACGATTCTGTTGATACTGCCCCTGAAATGGCGGTTGACTCCCTCCGTAATATGGATACCCTCCAACTGTTGCGCAAAGAAAAAGCCCTTTATTACCTGCTATTGACCAGAGGTTTAGAGTTATCCGGAAAACTCCCTCAGAATGACTCTCTATTAGCTTCCCCTTTTTCATATTATACCAAACACAAAGAAAACAAGCGGTTAGCCCAGCTATACTACTTACAGGGAGAAATCCATCGCAAAGGCGGTTTCTTAATAAAAGCAGCCGAAAGTTATTCTCAGGCAGAGAAGTATGGGAAAGATAATAAAAGGCTGCAATTCCGGCTCAACATCGAGATGGGGCGTATATACCGGCGCAAACTGATGGAGCAGGAAGAAGACAGTTGCCTGAACAGAGCCTTAAACTTGGCAGTAGAACTGGGAGATTCCACACTAATGTCCGAAGCATTTTATAATCTATCCTTATCCTGTACCAATCAAAAGGATTATGCGAAAGGCAAACACTTGTTAGAGAAGGCAATAAACTTATTGCCCGCTGAAGAACATGAAGCGATGTCCGGGTATTACAAAGAAATGAGCCAGGTTTGTGTTTCCATGCAAAGTGCCGACTCTGCTCTGTATTACATTAATCTGGCCATCTCCTTGAGCAAGAAAGATGAAAACCTTCCCTGCAATCTGGTAAAAGGAGATGTTTTTATGGCTATGCACAGGCTCGATTCGGCAGAATATTATTTCATGCAAGATACCGGCAGGCTATCGCTAAGTCAGAAGGTGGAGATATACCATAAGATGCACCGTCTGAAAGACGAATCAGGGATGCAAGCGGATGCGAGCGGGTATTTGGAGAAGCATGTAATGTACAGGGATTCCCTGGACTTTATCCGCAAAGAAGATTATATAGAAAGAAGAAACAACATACAGGCTTATAAACGCCAACGGGAAAAAGCCAATCGGGCAGAAATAGAATTGGCGAACGACAGGGTTACATTCTACCGGGTGGTTTTTGTTTCATTACTGGTTATCTTCGCTCTGATAGCCATCTCCTGCCGCAAAGAACAACGCAAGAGGAAACTGGAACAGCAGCTTGAAAGTGAGCAGTTCTCCGCAATGGAGATTCGAGTAAGGCAACAGGAAACGGAATCACAGTTATTGGCCGAACGGGAAGAACGGAGAAAAACGGAAATCAGAAGGCTGAACCAGACTGTGAACTACTATAAAAGCCTGAATGCAATAACCATTCCGGCACTTCTGAAAAACCAAAAGGGAGACATGTTGCACTTAACAGAAGAGGAATGGAGTATGGTTGTTCGGAATACGGATGCTTGCTTTGAGGACTTTACCGAGCGGCTCGGCAGGCTATACCCTCAACTGACGGGAGAGGAGATTCGGTTTTGCTGCCTGGTAAAGATGGAGCTTTCTATCTCTTTGCTTGCAAAGATTTACCACATTGCCGGTGGTAGCGTTTCAAGAAAGAAAATGAGGTTGAAAGAGAAAATGGGAATTGAGAATCTGAGTCTGGATGAGTTCATCCAGACATTCTAAGGGAGATGTCGTGCGCTAATCAGGGTTATCGTACAGACAATCAGAAACTGTCTTGTTGCCAATCAGAAGCTGTAGGAAACACCCACAGATACAGAATGCATATACTTAATCCCGGTAGCAGGTTTCAGTCTCTTTCCTTCTACTATGATGTTACGGCTGCCGCCATATAAATCGAAATTGGAGAAGTTGTATCCTAATGAAAGCGTAATCTCATCCATTTCCAGGGCAATTGCTGTTTTGAGCTGGTAGTAACAGGCCTTTGCACCTGTGTTCGTTACCCGGTCATACGCCACGGCGGTATTAACTCCAACACGGTTGGGGATATATTCCACGTTATGCGGCAGATTAGCCGGAAACGGAATGGTAAGTCCCGGAGAGACTCGCAGGGAGAGTGCCAGTTCTTGATCCTTATCCAGGTACACAGCCGGAGTTGCCAGGCGTAGTTCAGGACGCAATGCCAGGACGTAATTCAGGTCATCGCTGGCAATAAACCATATTAAACTTTGGTCTGCCGTGTATCCGCTGTAGGAGGGTTTGCCCATCGTTTTAGTATATAAGATTCCCACTCCGACGCCTGCGTACCGTATGGGGTGGTAGGCAATACTTGGTTCTATTTCCCATGCGTCATAGTTTGTCAATGCTGCCGAAAGCCCTGCTGTCCAATACTTGCAGGGTTCTTTGTCAGACTGCGAATATCCCGGTATGCACATCAGGGCAAACAGGATTATTAGATACGTGATATTCCGGTTGGTTACCATATATAATAAGATATTAAGTTGATGCAAAGTAAGGAGAAAAAATCAGATAACAGGCAACAATGAATGCAGATGTACATCATTTGATTTCCATAACGAACTAATTATCAGACGAATAAAAGCACTCTGATGTACATAAGGAAAAGCATGTCCATTCTGTCTCAATCCATATTTTTGCCCCAACGATATGTTAAACAGAAAGAAATATGTTATTTTTGCACAGAAACAAAACCGAGCTTACGCATGAGAACACCTGTTACTATTAACCATAATTAAAAACACAACATCATGAACGTGAAAAAACAATATCCAATCACATTCACCTTTATCAGTCTTATCCTATTCACATTATCTGCACAAGCGCAAGTTCCGCAAAAGGAGAATACATTATTCCTTACCATAAGCGGATATGTAAAAGACAAAGATACCGGAGAAAACATAATAGGAGCAAACGTATTTAACCCATCCAACAACACCGGTACAACCACCAACGAATATGGATTCTACAGCATTACAGCGCCTAAGGGCGAAGTTCGTTTGCAGTTTTCCTACGTAGGATATACCCCTCAGACCAAGGAAATAGAACTGTCTTCAAACCTGACATTGAACATCGTGCTGGACACCAACAAGGAGCTTAATGAAGTACTCGTATATGGCAAACGTTCCATGACCGGCATCAGCGCCACACAAATGGGAACAATAGATATTCCTGTACATTTACTAAAGAAAGTGCCCGCAGTGTTTGGAGAAGCGGATGCCATAAAGACCATACAGATGATGCCCGGAATCCAGGCAACTACCGAAGGAAGCTCCGGATTGTCCGTCAGAGGAGGCGGACCGAGCGAGAACCTGTTTCTACTGGATGGCGTACCTCTTTATAATATCGACCATTTATTCGGCTTCTTCTCCGTATTTACGCCGGAGTCGATAAAGAAAATCAGCGTGTACAAAGGCAGCTTCCCTGCACGGTTTAGTGGACGGACATCTTCAGTAATCGACGTCAGGACGAACGACGGAAACATGAACAACTATCACGGCACCATCGGCGTAGGCCTTCTCTCTGCCAAAGTTCAGTTTGAAGGCCCGATTATACGAAACCGCACGGCATTCAACATCGCAGCACGCCGTTCTTACATAGACCTGATGGCTACTCCTTTTATGGATAAGAATGATAAGTTCAGGTATTATTTTTATGACTTTAATGCCAAAATCAATCACCGGTTCAGCGACAGGCAGAGATTGTATTTCAGTATTTACAACGGTACCGACAACTTCAGATCCGAACAGAAAGAAGACTTGAACAACTACCAATCGACAAATTCAAACAATCTGAAATGGGGAAATACAACCGCCGCATTGCGATGGAACTATGTGATATCGCCTGTTCTGTTCAGCAATACCACCATTGCTTATACCAAATACGAATACCGGTCTACAGCAGAAAGCCTGCAAAATGACAACAGTTACAGCTCTGATTCTCAGTCGGGAATAGACGACATTACGTACAGTATCGACCTGGATTACCATCCGTCTACCAAGCATTATTTCAAATTCGGGATAAGCGGGCAAGCGCATTCCTTTAAGCCCGAAATGATTACAAGCAAGATAAGCGCCAACTCCATCCGGAACGAATATAACAGCCCATCAGGTGCGGCCATAAAAGCGTATGAAAGCAACCTCTATGCAGAAGACAATTGGGAACTCACCAACCGGGTCAGCGCCAATGTAGGGATTAACCTCTCGGCATATCAGGTGCAGAAGAAATCCTATCTGTCATTCCAACCCAGGGTTTCGATACGTTACCAGATGACGGACAAAGTTGCACTAAAGGGAGCCGTCACCCAGATGAATCAAAACATACATCTGCTCTCTTATTATTCAATGACGATGCCCAATGATATATGGGTTCCGACCACGAACAGGATAAAGCCGATGCAGTCGCGCCAGTATTCCGTAGGCGCCTACTATACAGGAATCAACAACTGGGCGTTCTCAGTTGAGGGGTATTACAAAACGACCGCGAATGTACTGGAATACAAGGACGGCGCCACATTAATGGGAACTTTCGCCAACTGGGAAGACAAAGTGGAGACAGGCATGGGGCGCATCGTGGGACTTGAATTGATGGTACAGAAAACGATTGGTAATACCACAGGCTGGTTGTCTTACGCATGGTCGAAAAGCGAGCGGAGGTTTCCGGGTGGAGAAATAAACGATGGAAACTGGTTTCCCTACAAGTACGACAGGCGCCACAACATAAACCTGGCATTCAACCACCAACTGTCCGCGAAGATAGACTTCAATGCAACGTGGGAGTTTCACACAGGTGGGGCAACAACCATTGCCGGACAGACAACGATTGCAGTGCGCCCAGGCGAAAACGCTTCTTCGTCCATAGTCGATTATGCAGGAGCGCGCAACAACTACAGGTTGCCCAACAGCCACCAACTTAGTTTGGGCGTCAACTTCAATAAACCCACCAGGCATGGCATGAGCACGTGGAACATAAGCATCTACAACGTGTACAATGCGATGAACCCTACGTTTGTTTTCAGAGAATCAAAAGACGAGAACGGGAACTATCAGAATGTATTGAAGAAAGTAACCATATTGCCTCTGACACCATCCGTTTCATACACCTATAAATTCTGACATTATGAGATACTTACTTTTATTATTGCTCGTATCGTTTTGTTCATCGTGCACGAATGAAATACCCGTCAGCTTAAGCAGCGAACCCGGCAAACTGATACTCAATGCGATGCTTCACTCCGGCGAAGATGAGAATAAAATAACCCTAGCATTCACCGGGTACGGCAATGTTACGTATGTTACAGATGCCAAAGTCTACATTTCCATCAATGGAGACTTAAAAGAGGTAATAGACGCGCCGACTTATGACAGGAGTAACCCCAACTCTTCTCCCGGCGACTATATCACCAGACTGCTTTATCTGCCCGGAGACACAGTCAAGATAGAAGCTGTGACGGCTGATAATAAGCACCGCGCCTGGTCGGAAGTTGTAGTACCCGCTCCTGTGTATATTGAACGGGTAGACACTGCGTCATCTGTCATTAATACGCCATTTGAATCTCTCAGATTCATTCATCTTAAGATAGCATTCGAGGATGATGCAAGCAGAAAGAATTATTACCGGATTTCAGTGGATAGGGTTCAGACTATCTCGGCTGTCTCCAGAGAAAGCGGGCGAGATACTACTGTAATTATCAAAACCTCCGAAACGTTGCTCTGTAACGAAGATATTGTGCTGACAGATGGCAGGCCTACACCTATCAGCAGTGATAACATCTTTGATTCTCCCGAGAACAAGTATGGGGTGTTCGATGATTCGCGCATTGACGGTAAGTACACAATGTCCGTTAGCACTCAATACTTCCCGTACACTCAGGAGATTTATTATGGTGTCCACGAGAAGCTGAAGGATATCACAAACATAGATATGAAGTTAACTGTCAACCTTCATTCCATTTCGGAAGGAGAATATTTCTATCTGAAGGCGCTTAATTTGATAGACTCCGACCTTTACGACACCCCTCTTAGTGAACCGATAAAGCTGCCGGGTAATATTTCGGGTGGCATCGGGGTTATGGGAATCAGTAGCAGGCATAGTCAGACATTGTCTTTATCCAGTTATCTGCAAGTAAGGATGTAACGGATGAACAAAATGAAAAGAGGAATAATATGAAAAACTTATATTAGCTAATCGTATTGCTTTTGTGCCATTCGTGCAGCAGGCCTCAAGCAAACAGGGCAGATAGTATTGCCCAGGAAATGAATCGACTGAATGATTAATTTGTATTCCTGTTTCTAACTCTATATCATAGAGAGGAGCAGTTAATACCATTTTATCATCCAATGTAATAGTGTCTTTATCCAGAAGAAGGAGTAAGTCTATGTCACTGTCAGGGCGTGCATCACCACGGGCTTCGCTACCGTATAGAATAGCTTTTACATCAGGCGCAGTGCTTTGCAGAGCCTCCTTGATGCGGGTAATGATATGCGGACGTTTCATATTATTAATCTCCTGTATTTGTTAGCCTGCATTATTCATAAGTGTCGCGTCATAAATGAGAATTTGGCGGTGGGAATGGGTACGCGGACGACACGGATGGCACGGATTAAGCGGATGAACGCGGACGAGCGCGGATTCTTCTTTTCTTAGTAATTAGCAATAGTATCTCTATTCT
>NZ_DBDF01000200.1 GCF_002293435.1 Bacteroides sp. UBA939
ATTATTTACCGAAGTATTGATATAGCAATCATGCTAAAAAGAAAAAGAATATAAGTTATGAAAAAAGTAATAGACAAAGCAGATAGCCGCGGACACGCGCTATATGACTGGCTCGACACCCGTCATACATTCAGTTTCGACACATATTATAATCCACGTCGCATGAATTTCGGCGCTCTTCGCGTATTAAACGATGACCGCGTAGCTCCGGGAAAAGGTTTTGGTCTACACCCGCACAAAAACATGGAGATTATCTCCATTCCCTTGAAAGGAAAGCTAAAACACGGTGACAGTCAAAAGAATAATCGAACTATCACCGCCGGCGATATACAAACCATGAGTGCCGGATCCGGCATTTATCACAGTGAAATCAACGGCAGCGATACCGAACCGGTAGAGTTCCTGCAAATCTGGGTGATGCCGGAGAAGTTGAATGAGCCGCCTGTTTACAAGGATTATGATATACGTTCACTATTACACAAGAATGAACTGACTTTGATTGTTTCGCCGGATGGTGATGCACCTGCCCGCATGTTACAACAAGCCTGGTTTTCTATCGGCGAAATAGAAGCCGGAAAGAAAATAGACTACCAAATGCATGAGTACCAAACAGGTGTCTACATCTTCGTTATTGAAGGGGAAGTGAAAGTGGACGACACTATCCTTTCACGCCGCGACGGTATGGGAGTATATGACATACAGAGTTTTGAGTTGGAAACACTGAAAGACTCCCACATCCTGCTGATAGAGATACCAATGTAAATAAACCTTTTGCATAAAATAACACTAAATACTCGAGGTTTGTGTAGCGTTTTTCGTAATATTGCACTATAATTCAGCGCGTACATGAAACTTGATTATATTTATCATAGCGGCTTCGCAATTGAAGCGGACGGAGTAACGGTCATTATCGATTACTACAAAGATTCCTCCGAACAGGAATATAATAAAGGTATTGTTCATGACTACTTGCTGAAAAGACCGGGAGAGTTATATGTACTCTCTTCTCATTTTCACCCCGACCACTTTAATCGCGAAGTTCTTTCATGGCAAACAGAACATCCGGATATTCATTATATCTTCTCCAAAGACATTCTGAAACATCGCCGCGCTACACGCGATGAAGCAATATATATAAATAGAGGTGATGTATATGAGGATCAAAACATTCGTATTGAAGCTTTTGGCTCTACCGACGTAGGTATTTCTTTTCTTATCGACTTGCAAGGCGTCCGCCTGTTCCATGCCGGCGATTTAAACAATTGGCATTGGAGCGAAGAATCCACCCCACAGGAAATCCGTAAAGCAGAAGGTGACTTCCTTGCTGAAGTGAAATGCCTTCAACAAACAGCTCCTTCGGTGGATGTAGCCATGTTCCCCGTGGACAGTCGCATAGGGAAAGACTACATGAGAGGAGCCGAACAATTCGTGGAACGAATAAAAATTGCTATATTTGTCCCCATGCACTTTAGTGAACAGTATGAGAGTGGAAATGCCTTTCGTACATTTGCAGAAAGTGCAGGATGCCGCTTTTTAGCCATTACCCGATTGGGTGAGAGTTTTGATATTAATCAATAAAACATATGCATTATGAAAAATTTGACACAGCTTCTTCTGGTATTGATATGTATTTGTCTGCCTGTTACGATGCACGCCCAAAATGATGAAAACGACAACAGCAAGTATCTGACAGGGGCAGTCCCCGAAGTAGAAGGCAAAGTTGTATTCACCAAAGAGTTCAGTATCCCCGGTATGTCTCAGGAAGAGATCTACAAACGTATGCTGAACTGGATGGAAAAACGTCTGAAACAGAATGAGAACAATAGCCGGGTCGTATACTCCAATCCTGAAGAAGGACAGATTGTCGGCATAGGCGATGAATGGATTATTTTTAATTCAAGTGCGCTTTCGCTGGACCGTACCAAAATTCTATATCAGCTTTCCGTGATCTCCGCACCCGAGAAATGTACGATGAAAATAGATAAAGTCCGTTTCAACTATCGGGAAGGAAAAGATAAATATACGGCGGAAGAATGGATTACAGACAAATACGCCCTGAACAAAGCTAAAACCAAATTAGTAATCGGGCTTGCTAAATGGCGTAGAAAAACGGTTGATTTCATAGACGACCTTGCTGTTGGAGCTACCAGAGCTCTCAGGGCAACCGCTATTCAAAAGGTTGCTCAACCGGAAAAGAAAGCTATCAATTCAGGTCCGATAGTAATTACCCCGGAAACAACAGTCGACGTAATAACTCCGGCAGAAACAGTAAAAGCTCCGGTAGCGGGTGCTCCTGTTACATCTGCTACTCCCGTTGCTTCAGACACTCCTGTTACTTCAAATACTCCTGCAGTTAACTTGGAAGTTGGAACACCTGCAGTTTCAAGCACTCCCGGCACAGTACCCGGCTATAAAGAAGTAGCGCCTGACAAATTACCAACTAACGCTATTCAAATGGGAGCTGGTAAATTAGTGATTGTTATCGGTACGGATGCATTCAATATGACAATGATGACAGCCAATGCAGGTGGTTCTTTGGGTAACATGTCAGGTAAATCTGTAATTTTCAGTTTCCTGTCTCCCGACCAACCTTACGAACAAATGGAGAAAGCCGGAACTTATACTATCCGATTCTACCCAACAAACCAAACTGAGCCATCCGTTGTTCTGGAATGTAAAAAGTTGCCTGCACAAGCGCCTATGGAAGGTCAGCCACGTATGTATATAGGCGAAATTTTGAAAGCATTTATTAAATAATGCCCAATGGTAAATGAATGCTTAACCGCATAATAAATGAGAATGAATTGCCCTAACTCAAATTAACGATATGAAAATAAATAGTAAATTCGACCATTTCAATATCAATGTCACAAACCTGGAACGCAGTATTGATTTCTACGAAAAGGCATTGGGGTTACAGGAACATCACCGCAAAGAAGTCTCTGACGGTTCTTTCACGTTGGTCTATCTGACAGACAACAGTACCGGCTTCCTATTGGAATTGACTTGTCTGAAAGAGCATCCGCAAGCCTATGAACTGGGAGAAAACGAAAGTCATTTATGTTTTCGGGTAGCGGGTGATTACGATACCATCCGTCGATATCATAAAGAAATGGGTTGGGTATGCTTCGAGAACACATCAATGGGAATATATTTTATTCATGATCCGGATGATTACTGGATAGAAGTTCTCCCGGAGAAGTAAAACGATAAGCAATAAACAATAAGATGGTAAGATGACAGGGTTTTTATGCCCCACTCATCTTACCATCTTACTATTTAATCATATTCATCATTTATGCCTGTTAGCCCTCTTCTTCCGTATCTCAGCTTTCATCTTGGCAGCGCCTGAACCATGTTTCCCGGTAATATAGGACTTCTTTTTAGCTTTAGTTTTCACCTTTCCATCTTCTTGAGGCTTGTCTTTCTTTCCCTTAAAGACAATTCCTCCCATCATTGCTTCTTCTATACTCATATATTCAGTTTCTTTTTATTAATAAAAGCCGGTACATCTTCATCATACACCTGCACAAAGATAGTTTTTTTCTGCCAATAGACTACATTTTTCGTATCTTTGCCGACAACTTTTAGAGTTAGATAGATGAATACCACTCTGCTTTCTGCCGATAAGGACCCTATGGGAGCGGCAATTGCTGACTTCTTTAAACACCATAAAGCCAACAGGCTGCGGGTGTTTTCTTCACAATTCGATGAAGATGAAATACCGGTTAAGGATTTGTTCCGTACGGAAGAACAAATGCCGGTATTGGAGCGTACTGCCATACAACTGGCTAAAGGGAAAATACTGGATGTAGGTGCCGGAAGCGGATGCCATAGTCTCATCCTGCAGAAGATGGGCAAAGAAGTACATGCCATTGACATATCTCCCCTTTCGGTAGAAACAATGCAGCAGCGCGGTGTCCGGCACGCCACTTTGATCAACCTGTTCGACGAACATTTCTGTGATGCCTACGACACAATATTAATGCTGATGAACGGTTCGGGAATTATAGGTAAGTTAGAGAATCTGCCCGGCTTCTTTAAGAAGATGAAACAACTTCTACGTCCCAACGGTTGCATCCTTATGGACTCCAGCGACCTGAAATATTTGTTTGAGGAAGAAGACGGAAGTTTTGTTATTGATCTGGCAGGTGACTATTATGGAGAGATAGACTTCCGGATGCAATATAGAAATGTCTTAGGAGAATCGTTCGACTGGCTATACGTCGATTTCCAAACGCTCAGTCTTTATGCTGCCGAAAATGGTTTCCGGGCCGAATTGATAAAAGAAGGAAAGCACTATGATTATTTAGCCAAGCTGACCTTGAAGTAAAGTCAGCCCGGACTATATTTTAAGTTATACATTAAACGGAAACAATAATGGGAGCACAAAGATCATCACAATTCCCATAATAATCTGCAATGGCAAACCAACTTTTACATAATCCATGAACGTATAACGTCCAGCAGGCATCACCAACGCATTAGGAGGAGTGGAAAACGGAGAAGCAAAACACATACTTGCCGCCACGGTCACAGCAAACAAGAACGGATAAGGACTCAACCCTAACTGCATGGCAGCATGAAGGGCAATTGGGGCCAAAAGTACAGCCGTTGCCGTATTACTAATAAACATGGTCATCAGTGAAGTTGTGAAATAAACACCTGTCAACAATATATATGGGCTGTAATTACCCAATCCGTTGACCAACGACCGGGACACCATCTCTGACGCACCAGTCTTTTCCAATGCCAACGACATCGGTAACATGGCTGCTATCAATACAATACTTTCCCAGTTTATGGTTTTATATGCTGCTTCCACATTCCTGAAACAGCCTGTAAGTACCATCAATAAACCGGCAATCATCACTGCCGTAACAGGAGCTACAGGTATGAAATCAAACATCATCGTTACAACCATTCCTAACATAATAATTGCAGCAACAGGTGCCTTATGATTAAGCGTCACTTTGGCTGCCTCAGCCAAAGGCTGCCCCAACACTACCCAATCGGATGGTTCCTCACTCAAACGAGCTATATTTTCCCAAGTACCTTGCACTAACAGGACATCTCCCGAATGCATTTTTTCATCTTTCAAATTCTTCAATATATATTGGCGCTTACGCTGGATACCAAGGATATTCACACTGTACTTTTTGCGAAAACCGGAGTCTCTCACCAACTTATTAACCAGATGTGATGCAGGCATTAATACGATTTCGGCAATACCAATTTCTGTAAATTCCAACTTATTTCCTGTTGCTTCCATCTCACCCTCCGCAGTATGGACATCCAGTAAACCTAACGTGTTCTCTTCTGCAAAATGTTTCACATTAGTGAATTCTCCCAATACATACAATATATCATTTGCTTGAATTACAGTATCGGCAACAGCCATTTCCTGACTCATCGTTTTGAAAAAATGGCGGTGGGAAGAAGATGATTGTCGACGAACCTCAAGAATAACGACATTATAGCGTTGTGTTATGCTCAGTTCCTGTATGGTTTTTCCGGCTAAGGAAGACTGGCCTCCTACTTGCACCCGGCACAAGTTCCGAAATAATTGGTACTCTCCCGCTAACTCTCTCAAAGATTTATTCTTCTTACCTTTACTACCTTTATCTGTCTTCTTAGTCAGGAAAATCTTACTTAAAGGAATCAATACCACCAACCCGACAGTCACACAAACCAATCCTACAGGGGTAAACGAAAAAAAAGTTAGTGGAGTATATCCGGCAGAAGTCAATACCTCCTGAATCACAAGGTTAGGCGGGGTACCAATCAATGTCATCATACCACCCATACTACTTGCAAAAGCAAGTGGCATCAACAAGCGGCTAACATTAATTTGCGAACTCATAGCCATACTTACTACAATAGGAAGCATCAAGGCCACCGTACCGGTATTACTGACAAAAGCACCGATAAAAGAGGTTGCTAATATAATGAGTATGAAAAGTTTCAGTTCGCTATTACCGGCTAATTTCAAGATACGGCTGCTTATCATTTTCGCCAGTCCCGTCTGAAAGATAGCACCGCCTACGACAAAAAGTCCTATCATCATTATAACTACAGAACTGGAAAAGCCAGTGAGAGCTTCTTCCGGAGTCAGAATACCCAATATAATCAATAATACTAAAGCACAAAGCGCCACCAAATCGGAACGCACTTTACCACTCATGAAAAATATCGCGGAAAGGAAAAGGATAATGAGAGTTATATACATACAAATAGAAAAATATCAATATAGCAGACTCTCTCTACTGAACAGAATGAGAGTCTCTTAGTCGTTATATACCAAATACCTGAAACAGTAAATCAAACTTCCAACATTCGTTTCATAAAGACAGCCGCACCTTCCAAGTCAGAAGATGCAGGCGCCCACGGTGCAATGTCTTCAGGGGAAAGCGACTGATAAGGACCACGCTTGATTTCAAAAATCACTGTACCGGACTCCAATACGATGATACTATGCCATGTAGCGGCGGGAATCTCTAAACCATAATTTCCAGCCGACGGATCAAGACAGACCTTCTCTGTCACATTACCCAAATCGTCATAAAAAAAGGCTAATAAACTTCCACGCAATACTAAATAGGTTTCTTCCTTATTAATATGACGATGGGGAGGAAGATAAGTTCCCGGCTCCAAAGCATTAAGCAGACGATGAATAGGAGCATCTAACGACTCATGAAGATTATAATTCATGCGTAAACGAGGATTCTCCTGTGCTTCACGAGTTACATTGTCCAATAATTCTTCTGTTATCAGCTTCATCATCACTTCAATAATTGAGCAAATTTACCCGGAAGATTTGCTTTATCTGTTACTACGGAAATCTCCTTGCCATCAGTATCTATCAGGAAAGCAGCTTTTTGAGAAGCTACAACAGCAACCGCCTCTTGTACATTCCCTTCTAAAAAAACACAACCGGAGAAGAAAGGAACAATAACTTCTTTGGTTTTTCCTTTACAACTTACATAAATTGTCTGCATGGGACAATAAGTCTTATATCCGGCAGTATTTAGATGCTGCATTAATTTCCGTTCCAACCTTGGTGCTGTATACAAAACATACCAGCAACGTGTATTCTCATCCACTATCATATCGTTGTTTGCTTTTTCCATCCTTTTATTAAATCCTTTATAAATAATATCCAGCCAACACTACCTACACCAGCCAAGAATACAAAACCAATCAAAATCATAACTTTGCTTGGTTTGGACGGACGCAAAGGAACCGTCGCAGGTTGTACTACGGTATATACCGGAGTAATCTCCTGTACTTTAGCTTTTGCCATTTGTAATTGTTGTGCCATTTGAGTATATACATTATATGCCAAATTCATTTCATTCTGTAAACGCTCCTGTTCAGCACGATAACTCAACAGAATAATATTCTGATTAGCATCAACAAAAGAAGCATACTTCCCTTGGGCTTCCGTATAATTCGTTTTCGCTTCGCCATATAATTTCTCCGTAAAAACCAAATCATGACGAGCTTTGTTGGTACGGTAGTTGGTAATATAATTCTGCAAACGATACATAACCGTATCTGTTAATGAAGCAGAAATCAAAGGGTTTTGCATGGTTACCGTCAATGTGGTAACACCGGTTTTCTTATCAACAGAAACAGCAATACGTTTACTTAATGCCTCTGCTATATCAGCTTCGTTCTTAGTTAGCCTAAAAGGATTTAACGTACCATCTCCTCCTACTTCTTCATCTTTAAATAAAGAAACAACCCATCCCAAAGCCTTAAAAGGAGCAGATGTAATCATACCCCACCAGGGCGCACGCTGATGTTCGTCTAAATAAACATACAGGGTCGTATCTATTTCTTCATCATCGTCTTTGACATTCACATCAAACAGTTCGGTAAGAAATGGAGTGGAACTTACAATATCCGGATAAAGATCCGGAGAAAGAGCATCTTCGCCTGCAGAAGTTCCCATATTAATACCGGCCATAGCAGCCAAAGCTCCCATACTTCCTGTTGTGGATTTTCCCGAACTTTCGGGTGCTAAAGTTACACTGGTCGAATATTCCTTAGGAATGCTAAACGCTACGACTAATCCAATCAATACAGCATATCCGCACGCTTTTAAAACCAACTTACGCTCTGCCCAAACTTTCTTAGCAAGTTCGATCAAATCTATTTCCTGTTCCTCTGCTTGTTGAGGAAATGTGTTTCGTTTATCTTCTTCACTCATAATCCAATTTATTTGAATGCATTAGCTAAAGTTGCCACCATTGCCGCAATCGTAGCAGTCGTACTAGTTACACTTAAAATCTCGGCTAATTGCAGCCCTTTCTTTTCAGTCTTACTCGGAACAATTATTTCACATCCCGGCTCTATTCTATTAATATTTCGAGCTTTCAAACGAGAAACCGTACCATTCATATACACCACATATACTTTGCTCTTTTTAGCCATATTACCATAGCCACCTGCCTGATTAATATAGTGTCTAAGATTTTTCCCACGCTGATATACAACTGTATTAGGATACATAACAGAACCACTGATTTTCACAGTACTAATATATTCCGGAATGTACAATACATCTCCTTCACGCAATACTAAATCAAAATCTGATTTCGGATTTGCCAAGGCTTTCTCTAAATCAATACCAACAGTATATGTATCTGCAATATTCAATTTTTGTATAGATATGGAATCTTTACCTTCACCATTTCGGGCCATACGGACAACATCATCTTGTCGACGTTTTTCTTCATCCGAAAGTTTACGAATTAAACGGGCGCCTTTTACGTATGCCTCCATTGTTACACCACCAGCTTTATTTACCAAATCAGATAAACGTTCATTCTTCTTTAATAGCGAATAATTACCGGAAAAAAGAACCTCACCCGCAACAATCACATTCTGTTGCCTACGGTAAGCAGGGCTTTTACGGATATAAACAACATCAAATGGCTTCAGGTAGAACTGCTTATCATTTTCATCAACAATTAACCCATCCTTTATATCAAGCGTATATGACTTCCCTAAAATACTACTAAAAGAAGTACTTTTCGGATCTTTAATACGACGCGCAACCTCAACTCTTGTTGTTGCTGCTTCTTCCAACAAACCGCCGGCCTGAACAAGCAAATCTTCGACAGTCATATTCTTAGAATAAAGGAAAGTTCCCGGATTAGCAACTTCACCATGAACGGTAATCGTCTCTTCTTCTTTCAGGTCATTTATACTAGGTATATACAAGACATCATTTTTCTGCAAAGGAATATCGGCAACTGTACCTTTCAATAATCCATCTAAGTCAATCGCAATAATTTCATGAGATAAATCTTCGTGTTCACGATCCATTATTACCCTATTCAGAAAAGCATCTCCACGTAACCCTTCTGCTTTCTTTATCAATTGCTTTACAGTATTTACAGTACCATCTAATTGATATAAACCGGCACGAAAGACAGCTCCACGTACTTCTACTCGATTTTCAAAACGATCGAGTACAGCATCTATAGTAATCATATCACCATCATCCAAACGGAAAACGGAATAATCCATTTCGTCAACATTGTAAACCTGATGTTCACGCCCGCTCTTACGTACAATACGGACAGCCTTTTTATATGCATCACCCATAAAACCACCGGCATAATTCAATATGGCAGCCACAGTCTCAGTAGGTTTCATTTCATAATACATCGGTCTTTTAACCTTACCTACTATTTCAACTAAAGACTGATATGGGTCTACAATGATAACATCACCTTCCTGAAGACGTATATCATCCTTCATTTGACCTTTCATAATGAAAGGGTAAACATCCAAATCCGCAAAAGTTTTGCCATTACGCATCACTTTAATACTGCGTAGACTACCAATACGATTTACGCCACCGGCACGATACAAAGCATGGAATACGGTAGAGAATGCAGATAAAGTATAAGTACCCGGCACAGAAACTTCTCCCATAATATTGATCTGTATGGTACGAATATCACCTAAAGTTAACTTTATCTGAGAATTCGGTTCTGTTCCTGAAATGCCCGAATATATTTTAGAGAATTCCTGCTGCAAAAAAGAGTTCGCTTCTTTCACGGTCATTCCACTCAAGTGAACCGGGCCTAAACCTCGTACCAAGATAGTTCCTTCCGGTGAAATCGTCTGACGAATCGTGTTTTCCGAAGCTCCCCAGATATCAATAATAACTTCATCGCCCGGTCCCAGACGGTAATTAACCGGAGTAGCCAAATTCGCACTCGGTTCAAAAGAAAGATTTCGATTGGTAAACAAACTATGACCAAAGATATTACTACCCGGAGCTTCGGGGGTAGCTCTGGCATCACGTTTTAAATCTATAATCTCTTTCTGTTCTTCTAACTCGGCTTCTTCATAAGAAGTACCTCGAATGGCTCTTCCATCCGTTATTAAGGAAGTACGCTCGCGAAGTTGTGAAGGTATATTTTCGCTCCCATTTGCAGCAGTACTATGTTCTGCATATTCATTTTGTATCCGAACAACTTGTTCCTTAGTTACCCCTCTACGCAAAAGTTCGGTAGTCATCTGTTTTTGTGACTTGCCGGATCTTTGTGCATCCTTCACATATTGAACGACCTGTTCATCTGACATTTGTTGGGCCACAACACCTCCTATCAGGATGAAGATTGAAAAGAATAGTGCTATTAATCTACGCATAAGATATTTGATTAATCTTTAGAATTCTTACAATAAATATAAATCGAGCACAAAGGTAATACATTATTTCTTAACACCCATTTATTTTACATCGATTTTTTGGAAAAAAGAATTAAAACTATCTCTATCAATCATTCAAACCTCTACGCAAGCGCTAACACTGCTTGAAATTATTTCTTTCATACTGTTAACCATTTCTGCCGAACTCCAAGCATAATTATTTTCCACTAAAACATTAATTTGTTCGCAAATGGTATTATAATCTACAAGATCTTCCTTACTTTTTTTTATTTTTTCATGATAAATTGGTATTACGTCAGCCGCCGCATTATCCTCAAATACATATACTGCACCATTCTCTCCAAAATTCCCAATTTCCAATATCAACCGGCAAGCTTCAGGCATAGTCATCTGACCATGAGGAATATCAGGATATACATCTCCAAAGCGGACTATGAGTAATTTAGTAGTATCATTCTCCTCCGCTATTTTCTGGGATATTCCTTGTACATACATTTCAGCCAAACGCTTAGTATATCCCATAACATGAATAGGAAATAATGCATGATCTGTAGAAATAATAACACATCTACCTATTCTGTATTTCACAGACAAATCCACTATATTCTTTGTTCCTAGCACATTCCCTTGCATAGCTTCAGCAGGATAGTCCTCAAGCATGGAAATATTTTTGTAAGCTGCGGCATGGAATACAAGTTGTGGCATATATTCCCTGAAAATCGCTTCCATCCGACTTCGATTTGTCACATCCGCAACCAACACTCGTACTTCCAGATTTTTCCAGTCATCAGATAACTCTAATTGAATATCGTACAAAGGAGACTCAGCCTGGTCAACTAAAACCAATTGATATGGATTATACACTGCTAATTGGCGAATGATTTCACGTCCTACCGCACCGGCAGCACCTGTTATCAAAATACGGCGTCCTTCAATACAAGCAGCTATTTTACGAATATCCACATGAACCTGTTCACTGCGTAACCAATCTTCTATTTGATTCTTTTTCACAATCCCATCATTCAAACAGTTACTTAAAGGTGAGATAACCATCACATGAATATCATGAGCCAACATTTTTCCCATTGTACCTGACAACTCCAAGTCAGCCAATTTATCAGATGAAACAATGACGGTATGCACATCCTTTCTTTTTAGATGACCGAATAACGCACTATCGTTTGCATACACTCTACACCCCATTGTATGTTTACCTATCATCCAAAGTTGATCGGATATAAAGCCTCGCACACGATAATGATTATCTCTACTGATGCGTAAAGATTTGGCAATATTCACCCCTACCCCATGACAACCGTAAATAAACACATTTACACATCGCTTATTATCAAAAGACAGGACTTCATGTAGCATTTTCACTAAGATACGCAAGCAAACCATGAATATTAAATTGAATATATACGCTACAAAAACAACGCCACATGGTAACGTCTCACCCATTCCAAAGGTAAACCAACAATAATTCCCAATCCCTAAAAGTCCATAACTCAACGTGAGGGATAGAAACACTCGATAGATATCTACAAAAGAAGAAAAGCGAATAACTCCGACATGTGTATGGAAGATATAGAAAGAAAACAGATTGCATAATAAAGAGAAAAAAAGCATCCATAAACAGAGTGAATAGTTATATATAATAGATGACTTTTCCAACTGAAGAGCACATGATAAAACCATGGACACCAGAACTAAACAAACATCAATAACCAAGATAATCCACTTGGATGCGATTCTGGATGAAATATTTTTATAATATACTTTCAGACTCATTGTTTTTGCTAGATTTTGGAATGACAAAGCGGTTTCGCAAAGATGTACTTTTTATATTAATAAAACAATTTTTTTAGAAAGAAATGTGACAGTAAGAAGATAAAAAAAGAAGTTGGACTCTTTTTTTTTAGAAAAACACCCGTTTCCTTTCATATTTTCAAAGAAAGTTGTAAATTTGCACCCCGTAAACGAAAACTAATGCCGCTATAGCTCAGTTGGTAGAGCAACGCATTCGTAACGCGTAGGTCTCCAGTTCAAGTCTGGATAGCGGCTCTTTCAAAAATATAAAAGGTCACTCCTCTTTATTCCATATATTCCTCTTACCTTTGTCAGACTTAAAAAAACATAAAATTATATGAAGAAGAAAACTAGAAGGATACTCTTCGGGGGACTGATAACACTGTTTCTCATTGGTGTAGCTTGTGCAGGAACTTTCTATTACTATCTGTTCTATCCGCAATTTCATCCTCAAAAAACCACCTATATCTATATTGATAGAGACGATACGGCAGATTCGATATATAATAAGGTGAAAAAGCAAGGGCAACCTAAAAGTTTCGCAGGCTTCCTGTGGATGTCCGAGTGGCGGGATTATGGTTCAAATATTCATACCGGACGCTATGCAATCCGTCCGGGCGAGAATGTGTACCACGTCTTTAGCCGTATGTACAGGAAATATCAGGAGCCAACCAACCTGACAATTGGAAGTGTACGTACCTTAGATAAGCTGGCACGCAATATAGGTCAACAGTTAATGATTGACTCTACTGAAATCATAACAGTAATGAACAATCCGCTATTTCAAAAGGAGATTGGCTACAACCAAGAAACAATGCTTGGTCTTTTTATTCCCGAAACCTTTCAGGTGTATTGGGATATGAGTGTCGACGACCTATTTACCCGCATTAAAAAAGAACATGAAAACTTCTGGAATAAAGAACGATTAGCTAAAGCAGAAGCTATCGGCATGACGCCTGAGGAAATATGCACCCTGGCCTCTATTGTAGAAGAAGAGACGAATAATAATCAGGAAAAGCCAATGGTTGCCGGACTTTACATCAATCGCCTGCAAACGAACATGCCGCTGCAAGCCGATCCGACAATCAAGTTCGCTATACAAAATTTTAATCTAAGAAGAATCACTAATGAACTTCTGAACGTCAACTCTCCCTATAATACATATCTAAACACAGGATTACCCCCCGGACCGATACGTATTCCCTCACCCATTGGTATTGACGCCGTATTGAATTATACAAAACACAATTATATCTACATGTGTGCAAAAGAAGACTTTTCCGGCACTCATAACTTTGCCTCCAATTATGCCGACCACATGAAAAATGCCAGAAAATATTGGAAAGCCTTAAACGAAAGAAAGATTTTCAGGTAAAATTGTAATAAAATAAAAGCAAAAGCCTATATTTGTGAGCGAAAAACGCAGATTATACAGACTTGTACAGATAACAGAACGACTGTGCTTCCGCTGCGTAATCTGCGTTTATAATTTATATGATATGACTAACACTTAAATATTCAGATATGAACAAGCAACTTTTACTTGGCGATGAAGCCATTGCGCAAGCTGCATTAGATGCCGGATTATCAGGCGTTTACGCCTACCCAGGTACCCCTTCCACAGAAATAACCGAATATATTCAAACGGCTACCATTACGACTGAAAAGAATATTCACAATCGTTGGTGCTCTAATGAAAAAACAGCGATGGAAGCTGCATTAGGCATGTCGTTTGCAGGTAAACGAACATTAGTTTGCATGAAACATGTAGGTATGAATGTAGCAGCAGACTGTTTTATCAACTCGGCCGTCACAGGAGTAAAAGGTGGATTAATCGTAGTAGCTGCCGACGATCCCGGTATGCACTCCTCACAAAATGAACAAGATAGTCGCTTCTATGGTGACTTTGCTCTTATTCCCATGTATGAGCCAAGTAATCAACAAGAAGCTTATGATATGGTTTATAATGGTTTTGCCCTTTCGGAGAAAACAAACGAGCCACTCATACTGCGTATTGTAACCCGTTTGGCACATTCCCGTTCAGGAGTAGAACAAAAAGTACAGCAACCTCAGAATGAAATTTCATTTAGCGAAGATCCACGTCAGTTCATCTTGCTTCCCGGTAATGCCCGTAAGCGCTACAAGATTCTATTGGAACGCCAAGCAGAGTTTATTGAAGAATCAGAAAACTCTCCTTACAACAAATATACTGACGGGGTTAACAAAAAAATGGGCATCATAGCCTGTGGCATTGGTTATAACTATCTGATGGAGAATTATCCGGAAGGTTGCGAATACCCTGTGCTAAAAATCGGACAATATCCGTTACCAAAGAAGCAACTTATGCAATTGATAGAAGCATGTGACGAGATTTTGGTATTGGAAGACGGACAACCATTTGTTGAAAAACAACTGAAAGGTTATCTTGGTATCGGTATAAAGGTGAAAGGGCGTTTAGATGGTACATTATCGCAAGATGGGGAATTAAATCCCGATAAAGTAGCACGTGCTGTGGGAAAAGAAAACAAATCAGAATTCAGCATCCCCCCCCTTGTAGAAATGAGACCTCCCGCATTATGTGAAGGTTGCGGTCACCGGGATATGTACACAGTTTTGACGCAGGTCTTGAAAGAAGAGTATCCCGGCCATAAAGTATTCAGCGATATCGGCTGTTATACCTTAGGAGCCAACGCCCCGTTCAATGCTATCAACTCGTGTGTAGATATGGGAGCCTCTATCACTATGGCAAAAGGTGCGGCAGATGCCGGAGTTTACCCTGCGGTAGCAGTCATTGGTGACTCTACTTTCACCCATTCCGGCATGACAGGTCTTTTAGATTGCGTGAACGAAAATGCAAATGTAACAATTGTAATTTCCGATAATGAAACTACTGCAATGACTGGAGGTCAGGATTCTGCCGGAACCGGACGCATTGAAGCAATATGTGCCGGAATCGGTGTACAGCCTGAGCATATCCGTGTCGTTATTCCCCTAAAAAAGAACTACGAGGAAATGAGACAGATTATTCGTGAAGAAATCCAATATCGTGGAACATCTGTTATTATCCCGCGCAGAGAATGTATTCAAACTTTATCACGTAAAAAACGAAAAAAGTAAAATCATGAAAAAAGATATCATACTTTCCGGCGTAGGAGGACAAGGTATCCTCTCAATCGCTACAGTTATCGGTAAAGCCGCTCTCAAAGATGGATTATATATGAAACAGGCAGAGGTACATGGCATGAGCCAGCGTGGTGGAGACGTACAATCTAATCTGCGCATCAGCGACCAACCTATTGCCTCCGACCTTATTCCTTTGGGCAAATGCGATCTCATCATCTCACTTGAACCAATGGAAGGATTACGTTACCTCCCCTATTTAAGCCATGAAGGCTGGTTGGTAACCAACGAAACCCCATTCGTTAACATTCCTAATTATCCGGCCGAAGAAGACATCAAAGCCGAATTGGATAAACTACCGCATAAGATTGTCCTGAATGTAGATATGATAGCCAAAGAAGTAGGTTCTGCACGCGTAGCAAACATTGTTTTGCTGGGTGCAACAATTCCTTTCCTTGGTATTGATTATGAGAAAATACAAAGTAGTATCCACGAAATCTTCGGACGTAAAGGTGAAGATATTGTGGAAATTAACCTGAAGGCACTTGCTGCCGGAAAGAACATCGCCGAAAAATTAATATAAAACATTCAATATCAAAAGCCATGAATAACAAATATTGGGAAGAAGAGATAGAAATTATGAGTCGTGAAAAGTTGCAGGAGTTACAACTTCACCGGTTAAGAAAATCCATAAACATTGCGGAAAACTCACCACACTATAGTAAAGTATTCAAAGAACACGGCATCACTGCCGATAGTATCCGCACAATAGATGATATCCGGAAAATTCCGTTTACCACTAAAGCCGACATGCGCGCAAACTACCCGTTTGGATTAGTATCAGGTAATATGCGTGAAGATGGTGTACGCATACACTCTTCAAGCGGAACAACCGGTACGCCGACCGTCATCGTCCATTCTCAACACGATTTAAGTTCATGGGCTAATCTGGTAGCACGCTGTTTATATATGGTTGGTGTGCGTAAGACTGATGCTTTCCAAAATAGTTCCGGTTATGGTATGTTTACGGGAGGTTTGGGATTTCAATATGGCGCAGAACGCTTGGGGGCATTAACAATCCCGGCAGGAGCCGGCAATAGCAAACGTCAGCTCAAGTTCATTACCGACTTTGAAACAACCGTACTGCATGCCATCCCCAGTTATGCCATTCGCTTGGCCGAAGTATTCCAGGAGGAAGGAATTGATCCTACAAGTACCAGTTTGAAAACACTTCTCATCGGTGCGGAACCTCACACTGATGAACAACGCAAGAAGATAGAACACATGTTAGGTGTCAAAGCTTATAACAGCTTTGGAATGTCAGAAATGAATGGTCCCGGAGTTGCTTTCGAATGTCAAGAGCAAAATGGTATGCACATCTGGGAAGATTGTTATTATGTTGAAATTATCGATCCTGAAACAGGGGAACCCGTACCCGAAGGTGAAATCGGAGAATTAGTACTCACTACTCTCGACCGCGAAATGATGCCTTTGTTCCGTTATCGCACTCGTGACCTTACGCGTATCCTTCCCGGAGAATGTCCTTGCGGACGCACGCATGTGCGTATTGATCGCATTAAAGGACGGAGTGATGATATGTTTATTATCAAGGGGGTAAACATCTTCCCAATGCAGGTAGAAAAGACATTAGTACAATTCCCACAATTAGGCAGTAACTACCTCATTACCTTGGAAACAGTTAATAATCAGGATGAAATAATTGTAGAAGTAGAACTTAGCGATCTTTCAACCGACAACTACATTGAATTAGAAAAGATACGCAAAGAGATTACTCGTCAACTTAAAGATGAAATCTTAGTTACTCCAAGAGTAAAGCTTGTAAAGAAAGGCTCTCTACCGCAAAGCGAAGGAAAAGCAGTCAGAGTAAAAGACTTACGGGCAAATCAATAAATAAGCAACAGCTTTGAGCATCTCTAAATCCGTCCCATGAGACAAAAAAAATCGTCTCATGGGACGGATTTTTTCGTCTCGTGAGACGGATTTCTTCGTCTCGTGAGACGGATTATTTTGTCTCGTGAGACGATTATTTTCGTCTCGTGAGATGATTCCCTTTTGATAAGAGGTTCTTTATCGCTGCTTCAAATGCCATTTTGAACTTACTACGTAGTAGTGTACAAACTTCTACGTAGTAATGACCCAACTACTACTAAGTAGTTAAGCAACCAACATCAGAGAAAGGCTCACCCGATATTTCATGGG
>NZ_DBDF01000094.1:0-6189 GCF_002293435.1 Bacteroides sp. UBA939
CCTGGATGATGAACAGCTGCTGAGTCAAATAATGAGTGACAACCGAAGAATTCAGGCGATGAGGGTACTGGCTCAAACCGCATGAAATCTACTTCCGAAACTTGAGTTAAGTACTGCTAAAAATAACTTCTTGGAATCGAATCCTGTTCTACACTTGCAGGGGGCGTCACCTGCTCCACTGTTTCCTTAACTTCCGGCTGTGCAAACGCATAGAGCGTTCAGGCAGCCACAGGCACGAAGAGCAATAGCTTGAAACATAAACCGAATATGGGCAGAGAAGTAGAAAATGTGAAGGCAACCGGGTAGATTGTCCGACTTTTATCTTTATATTTGTGGAAACAACTATTACGAAAATGGAAAATTTAATAAATGGACGCTGCGGCTGGTGCGGAAACGACGAGTTATATGTAAAATACCATGATGAAGAATGGGGAAGACTCGTTACCGACGATAAAGCCCTGTTTGAGTTTCTGGTTCTGGAAAGTGCACAAGCCGGACTGAGTTGGATTACTATCCTAAGAAAACGGGAAAACTACCGCAAAGCCTTTCATAATTTTGATGTTGAGAAGGTGGCCGGAATGACTGCCGAGGACATTGAACGCCTGATGCAGTTTGACGGTATAGTGAAAAACCGGTTGAAAATCACATCTGCAATCACGAATGCAAGGCTATTTATGGATATTCAAAAAGAATTCGGTAGCTTTTACAACTATACATTATCGTTCTTCCCTGATAACAAGCCGATAGTAAACAATCCCGAATCGTTAAGTGAAATACCTGTTTCATCTCCCGAATCTGATGCAATGAGTAAGGATATGAAAAAGCGAGGGTTCAAGTTCTTTGGTACTACTATCTGTTACGCTCATTTACAGGCTTCCGGCTTTGTAAACGACCACTTGGTGGGTTGCTTTTGCAGAGAGGTTGCTGTGTCAAAGGTCTAAATCTACTATCTTTTTGAATTGTCATTATGTCATTTTTCATTTTTAGTTGTCTGAGAATGCGATATTTCCGTCCGAATATATATTCAGAATATCGTATCCACAGCTTCTATTTCTTCTCTTTCTACAAAAGTAAATGTCAGGGGAAAGGCTTTTTATCCGCCTTTCTGCACACCGATTCTGCTTTATGATTACATATTGCCAATCAGAAATAGTCTCGTTACACCTGAAAATACAAGCTAAAAAAGAGATCGGGAAGTACCCCCATACTTCCCGATCCGAAACAGTCAAAAATCGACCTTAATCAATTTATTAACTTAACACATTACAAAGATATGAGAAAAATTTCTTTGAACGGACTTTTTCTCTTAAAAAAAGTTCAGTTCCTAAGCAAATATTACGAACTACGAAAAATATTATACCTAACCTGCATTATTCATACTGTAGTTAAAGGAGTTATCACTTTGTTAGAAGTTAAGGAGTTAAAGCCAATACTCCGTGAATCGTATAACCATACTATCGGTTTTTAACTCCTAAGCCAACTTGTGGGCTGATAACTTCTTTAACCCTCTTAACTCCTGACTCGCATTACTTATAAACCTGTATCGGCAACTCCCCGCGCAATGCCGCCAAAACATTCAAGGCAAGCGCTTCCAACTCGTCTTCCCCGGGATACACGTGCACCGGAGCAAGGAAGGAAATCCGTTCTTTCAAGCGGGAGATTACATAATCGGAATGAGCAATGCCACCTGTCAGCAGGATAGCATCCACCTTGCCGTAGAGTACAACGGCAGCAGCGCCCACACTCTTGGCAACCTGATAAATCATAGCATTCAGCACCAGTTCCGCCTTTTCATCTCCGGCTTCTATGGATTTGATGATAGCAAGTATATCAGTAGTACCCAGATGTGCCGCCAGACCGGCATCACCGGAAATATGCTTCTTCAACTCGTCCTTTGCGAAAAGACGGGAATAACAGATATCGATCAATAGCCCCGCAGGCAGTGTTCCCGCCCGCTCGGGAGAAAAAGGGCCTTCGCCGTCAAGGGCATTGTTTACATCAACAGCACGCCCGTGGCGATGGGCACCGATGGAAATACCGCCCCCCAAATGACAGATAACCAGGTTCAGGTCTTCGTAACGCACCGGACGCTCAGGAGAAGCTTCCGTAAACTCGGCAGCATAACGGCGTGCAATGGCACGCTGGTTCAGTGCATGCCAGATGCTGATGCGCGATATCGAGGGAAAGCCTGTGACACGGGCTATATCATCCAATTCATCCACCACGCCAGGATCGGCAATAAAGGCGCGACAAGCGGGAAGCAATGCAGCAAGTTCGGCAGCGATGAGACATCCTAAATTGCACGCATGGCTGCGCATAGCATGGATAATATCATCCAGCATGGCATCATTCACCTCGTACACCCCACCCGGAACAGGCTTCAATAATCCTCCACGCCCCACAATGGCGTCAAATTCAAAAGGAATATCATTCTCTTTCAGGGTTTCTATCACCAGATTCTTGCGGAACTCAAACTGGTCGATGATACGTGGGAAATGCGTGAGTTCCTCCACCGAATGGCGAATGTTACGCACCAGGAACGGAGTTCTGTCTTCGTACACCGCAATTTTCGTTGAAGTAGAACCGGGATTGATAGCGAGGATTTTCATAGTAGAAAGATATTGAATTTAGATTTGCTCCTTACAAGTCAGGCACGCCATAGCCATACTGTAATACTTGGATAAACCGGAATCGCTGCGTGAAGGCAACACCACCGGACAGACAGGACCTTGCAACAGACCCGCCATATCGGCATTCGCGAAAAGGGAAACGGATTTATAGAACGTATTGCCGGACTCGATATTCGGGAAAATCAGCACATCCGCTTCTCCGTTGATGGGCGAAGCAATGCCTTTGATATCCCCACTTGCGCGCTCGCAGGAAGTACGTACATCCAACGGACCGTCGATAATTACATCTCCGAACTCTCCTGCTTCCGCCAGTTCCACGATATTAACGTAGTCTAACGAGTGAGGAAACTTGGCGCTTACTTTCTCCGTGCAATGAATAAGTGAGATGCGAGGCCTTTCGATACCAAAATGACGGCAGGTATGGATAGCATACCAAATCATCTCTATGCGTTGCTGCAAAGTGGGACGAGGAATCACGGCAGCATCCGAGAAGAACAGCAACTTATCATACGCAGGAATCTGCATCACAGCCAGATGGGTCAGGATTTTACCCTTAGGCAACAAGCCCTTCTCTTTGTCAAGGATGGCATGAAGCAAGTTATCCGTATTGATGATGCCTTTCATCAGGATATCCGCCCCGCCTTCACGGATAATGCGGACGGCTTCGCGCGCAGCCTCATCAGCGTCTTCAATATGTACTGTTTTAACGTATTGAGGATATTTCTTCAACGTAGGGTACTTCTTCAGGATAGCCGAATCGCCAATCATCAGGAATTCTGCGATACCTTCTTCCAAGGCGCGGGCAATGGCATACTCTGTATTGGGGTCATTGGCGCAAACTACTGCAATACGTTTCCTCTTGTTCAAGGATTTCAGATGTGAGGTCAGTTGAGCAAAACTTCGAATAGGCTCCATAACGTTTGATTTTTAGCAAATATCTGAAAAAATGTCGAGAAACGCAGCATGATAACCAAAGAAAATTCATGAATTCCGTATCATTTTGACAATAGAGCCGGAAATTGTACTGATTAGCGCAGATTTCTATCCTTTCACCCGAAAACATAATAAGGCGTGTTAACCAGTAAAATCTCCGGTGTAAACTAAGAGCCTGATGAAAACAGGAAAGCATCCTCAAAAACAACCCTCAAGACACCATACATTAGCCTGCATTATTCATACCGTAGTTAAGGGAGTTATCACTTCGTTAGGAGTTAAGGAGTTAAAGCCGATACTCCGTGAATCGTATAACAAGACTATCGGCTTTAACTCCTAAGCCAACTTGTTGGCTGATAACTACTTAAGCTCCTCTAACTCCTGAAGCATGAATTATTCAGGTTAGTGTTAATAATGAAAAATGTTTTGAATGAAACTAATGCCGGGCAAAATTTAAACAGGCTCTAAATTTCTGTTTGAGTAATTTTATGTACTTTTGTCCCCATACCCAAAATCATAGAATTATGAGTAGCCTTATTTTTCCGCCATACGTACAAAAGGGTGATTACGCTATCATCCTCTCTCCTTCCGGCAAAATAGACAAATCGTTTTTGAAAGGAGCAAAGAAACGCCTGAAATCATGGGGACTGGAAGTGATAACGGCAAAACATGCAGGCAGTTCAAACGGAACGTACGCAGGCAGCATCAAACAACGTGTAGAAGACTTGCAGAATGCGCTGGATGACGATAAAGCAAAAGTGATTTTTTGCAGTCGTGGCGGATACGGAGCGGTGCATCTGTTAAGCAAACTGGACTTCACCCGCTTCCGCAAACATCCCAAGTGGCTGATTGGTTTCAGTGATATCACAGCCCTGCACAATGTATTCCAACAGAATGGTTTTGCATCGCTTCATGCCCCGATGGCGCGTCACTTGACGGTAGAGTCAGAGGAAGACTATTGTGCACTGGCGCTTAAAGACATCTTGTTTCACCATCTCAGTCCGGATACGGCAGAGGCAGTAACAGCGTCAGAGAATGGATTCGCCTATACCTGTCCCGGACATAAGCTAAACCACAAAGGAAAAGCCGACGGGATTTTAAGAGGAGGCAATCTCGCCGTTTTATATGGATTGCGCGGTACTCCTTACGACATCCCCGCCGAAGGGACAATCCTTTTCATAGAAGACGTCGGCGAACGCCCGCATTCAATAGAGCGTATGATCTATAATCTGAAGTTGGGCGGAATACTCGACAAGCTCTCCGGACTCATCATCGGGCAGTTCACGGAATACGAAGAAACCAAATCTTTAGGGAAAGATTTGTATGGAGCCATCGCCGACATAATGAAAGAATACGATTATCCGGTTTGCTTCGACTTCCCGGTGGGGCATGTCACCATGAACCTGCCCATGATAAACGGAGCGGAAGTAACACTGGAAACCGGAAATAAAGAAGTAAAATTGAGTTTTAATTTAGATAAACAATGAAACGGAATTATACCCTTATCTTTCTATGCTTCATACTGTCCACACTGATAGCATGCAGCAACACCAAGACGGTAAACAACAACACGGAAACAACCACCAAGACTGTGACCAGTGTTCCCCAATTCAATGCGGACAGCGCATATCAGTATGTAAAAGCTCAGGTTGACTTTGGTCCGCGTGTTCCCAATACGCAAGCGCATGTGGACTGTGGTAATTATCTGGCTGATAAGCTGGCAGAATTCGGTGCTAAAGTCACCAGCCAATATGTTGATTTGCCTGCCTACAACGGTACCTTGTTGAAAGCGCGCAATATTATCGGTTCTTACAAACCGGAGACGAAGAAACGCATCGCACTTTTCTCGCATTGGGACAGTCGTCCGTGGGCGGATGAAGATCCGGATACGAAAAAGCACTATACACCTATCTTAGGCGCCAATGATGGTGCAAGTGGTGTTGGTGTATTGTTGGAAATAGCTCGTCTTCTTCAGGCACAGCAGCCGGAATTAGGTATTGATATTATTTTTGTGGACGCTGAGGACTATGGCGCCCATAGCGCTTACAATGGCCCGCGCAAGGAAGAATACTGGGCGCTCGGTTCACAATACTGGGCACGTAATCCGCATGTACAGGGATACAACGCACGTTTCGGTATCTTGCTGGATATGGTGGGTGGAAGGAATCCGGAGTTCCGCTATGAAGGTCTTTCGGAAGAGAGAGCCGGCAATGTCAACCGGAAAGTATGGAAAACGGCGAAAGCGCTGGGTTTCGGGAGCTATTTCGTACAGGAAGAAGGTGGTTATGTTACGGACGACCATGTGTTTATTAACAAATATGCCAATATTCCAACTATTGATATCATTCCTTATTATCCGGAAGGGAGTTTCTTTGAGCATTGGCATACGGTAAAAGATGATATGGATGCTATTGATAAAGGTACACTGCAAGCGGTGGGGCAAACGGTAATGCAGGTTATCTTTAGCGAGGAATAATACAGAAATCATTCAGGTTTTGCAGGTTGATTGTATGTTACTGAAGTATCGCGGTTTGATTACAGGAGTATCTATGGTTGATTATAGGAGTATCTATGGTTGATTACAAGAGTATCTATGGTTGATTACAAGAGTATCTCTATTCCCCTC
>NZ_DBDF01000094.1:6281-26698 GCF_002293435.1 Bacteroides sp. UBA939
GGAGGAGGAGAATAGAGATAGCCCTATAATCAAATAGAAGCACTCCTATAACCAAACAGAGTTACTCTTATAATCAAATAGAAGCACTCCTATAACCAAACAGAAGCACTCCTATAACCAAACAGAGTTACTCTTATAATCAAATAGAAGCACTCCTATAACCAAACAGAGTTACTCTTATAACCAAACAGAAGCACTCCTATAATCAAACAGAGTTACTCCCATAATCAAATAGAAGCACCCCCATAACCAAACTAAGATATTTCAATAATCAAAACAGAATCCTTATATAATAAAGACGAGATACCTTTGAGAATCAACAATATAAGCAACTTACAAAACCCCAATAAACTAATTTTCATAAATCAATAACCAAATGAGTATCAACGAACAACAAGACGAAGTAATCGCCGAATTCAGTGACTTCGACGACTGGATGGATCGCTACCAGCTTCTTATAGACTTAGGAAACGAGCAGGAACCGCTCGACGAAAAATATAAAACGGAACAAAACCTGATTGAAGGCTGCCAGAGCCGCGTATGGCTACAAGCTGATGAAACGGATGGAAAAGTAATCTTCAAAGCCGAAAGCGACGCTTTGATTGTCAAAGGAATTATCGCTCTATTGATAAGGATTCTGTCAGGACACAGCCCGGAAGAGATTCTAAATGCCGACCTCTATTTCATCGACAAAATAGGACTGAAAGAACACCTCTCCCCTACCCGCAGCAACGGCTTGCTATCTATGGTGAAGCAAATGCGCATGTACGCACTGGCCTTTAAAGCAAGAAAATGATAATCAGTGATTAACGGTTGGCGATTAGTGATTAGTGGTCACTAACCCCTTAACCGCCAATCATCAACCGCTAATCACTAATCACCAACCGTTAATCACTGATTACGTATTCCAGAATATCTCCCGGTTGGCAATCCAATACCTTACAAATGGCCTCCAGCGTAGAGAAACGGATTGCTTTCGCCTTTCCCGTTTTCAGGATGGAAAGGTTTGCAGGCGTAATATCTATCTTTTCGGCCAACTCACCCAAAGATATCTTCCGCCGGGCCATCATTATGTCAAGATTCACTATAATCATATTATTCTCTATTTTATAAGAGTAACGTCAAATCGTCAAGTCGTGTTCTTCTTTCATTTTCAAACCGATAGCGAAAACTTCCGCCACAATCAATGCCGAAAGCCCCAGTACCAGCGAGGTAATCTGTACCATATCACCCATAATCAACGAATATCCCGGAGCGGCAAACACTTTCTCTATCTGATAAGTACTCAGGAATGCCATAGACAGGGTACACGCGAAGCTGATGATAAGCAATATTCCTAAACGACGCAATCGACGGACATTCTTCCAGTTGAATATGGCAGACCGGTTGATTGCCACAATAAGGCGAATAAACAATACTATTGCCCAAATAACCGCAACGAAATCAGCCATAGCCAGGATAACAGATACGGCTCTTGATAAAAGACCGGGTTGCGCATCTACACTGACGAACATTTGCGAATAAGAAGCGGGAATATATTCACCGGACTTCTCGTTATAGATAGAGTCGAGGAAAACAACCTCGCCAAACTTGTCCGGCAGCAACTGTACGACATGCAGATTAGCCATCTTTTCCCTCTCTTCCTTAGAAGTTTCGTTACCAAAGCCTTTCTCAAATCCGGCTTTCATTCCGATGCTAACATAGTAGGTTGCCTCAATCACCGAGTAACCCAGCACAAGCAATACAATCACGCAAAACACATTCAATCTCTTTTTCATACTTCAGCAGTCGTATCAGATAATTTATAGGTATTCATCATTCTCCAGGAGAGTAGGAACAATCCAACGGAGAGTATCACGCAAACCGGATACACACGTGCGCCTATCAAATCGGAAGTGTACTCCACATCCGGGAATCTCATACTAAGATAGACAGAAAGGCTATTATTCAGGATATGTATCAGGATACAAGGTATCACGCTGCGGGTTTTATAATATATCCAGCCAAGAACAAAACCAATCAATGTAGCGCCTACAATCTGAGCCGGATTCAGATGGAAAATACCAAATACCAAACCGGATATCAGAATTGCCGTAACAGGCTTGTATTTTTTCAAAAGGGCTTTAGTGATTGCCCCGCGGAATAAGAATTCTTCCAGAATAGGCCCTAACACTCCTATACAGGCGATGCCCAGCCAGGTGGATTGTAAAACTTCGAATTCATCATCCAGAAAATCGGGAAGGAATGTAAGATAGGACATCAGAAAATCGACTATGAAAATCACAGAAATCCCCATTGCGGCACTCCACAGTAAATAGGATTCGGATACAGGGCTGTACATTCGCTTATCGCCGGTGAGATAACCGGCACGCCACAGGTAAATCATCATAAAAACAAGTCCCATCAAAAAAGCCGGAACCATAGAAATATCAGTGGCTTTCTCCAAATCACCATATTTTATATGAGAATAAGCCAAAGTGAACGGGGTAACTACAAATGCCCCTACAAACTGCATTGCTAAATAAATCAAAATTAATTTTACAGTTGTCTTCATCGTCTTCTTTTTCTAAAATGTTCGCAAAGATAATATATTCTCTATCAAACCATCAAATGGCGACTGCCGCACCACAAAGAATGGTTAGCAACATGGAGAGGGAAATCACCAACAAAGAGATACTCATAAATGCCTTTTTCATAATCGTTATTCTTTATATGTTTTGTTATTCAATAATAAATTATCGTTTTTCGATATGCAAATTAAATAGTTTTTTTTGGAATAACCAAGAAAAACAGAAAATATTTATCGAAAAACAATAAAAAAGATACGTTTATCAATAATCACGCAAGAAACAGAGGGCAAAACGGTATCAGGGGCATATTTATAGCCTGTCTTTTCCTTACCTGCTCCTTACCTTCTCCTTGTCTATAGAACCGAATTTGCAAAGGAGCAGGTAAGGAGCAGATAAGGAGCAGATAGGGTGTAAGTGAGGTGCGGAGTTAACGAAGACAGCGGGATGCTTCCTCAGCATCCTTATGGAGTTGGGCTATCAGTTGGTCAATGGATTCAAACTTCAATTCAGGGCGAAGGAATTTCACAAAAGAAAGGCGGATGTGCTCTTCATAGATGTCGGAATGGAAATCAAAGATATTCACTTCAATGCTACGTTCAGGTCCATTGCCGATTGTGGGGCGATAACCGATGCCAAGCATGCCGCCATAAACCTGTCCCGCAATCGTGACACGAACTGCGTATACGCCATCGGCGGGTACCAGTTTATCAGGTTCGTCAACGCGGAGGTTAGCGGTAGGGAATCCTATTTTGCGGCCGATGCGATATCCGTCCACGACTGTACCGTTCAAGAAGTAGTCATACCCAAGACATTCGGCGGCTTCGGACACATTGCCTTCAAGCAGCAGGTGGCGGATAACAGAGGAGCTAACCGCCGCATCCTTATTTATATATGCACATGCCGGAACGACTTCTATCCCTAACTCCTGCCCGTAGCGCACATAGTGCTCGAAGCATTCGCTACGATTACGCCCGAAGCGATGGTCGTAGCCCACAACAAGCGCACGGATATTATAATTATCGCGGAGGAAAACCATAAATTCCCGGGCGGATAACATGGCGATGCCGGGAGTAAAATCAAGCATCATGCAGTAGTCCAAACCTGTTTGGGCAAGTAGGGAGACTTTTTCATTGTATGCAGTCAGCAACTCAGGGTGGTAATCCTGTTGCACCACTTTGCGCGGGTGGATGGGAAAAGTCACTACTCCTGAGGCAAAGCCACGTGCGGCAGCCACCTCGCGTACCTGGTCTATCAGGTAGCGGTGTCCGCGGTGTACTCCGTCGAAAAAGCCTATGGCAACAACAGAAGGTTGGGGAAACACCTCCGGTATATTATGAAGCAACTGCATGATTCGGTTATTTATTTAAGTTTCGCAAGTTATTTATATTGTTGGTTATCAGTAGTATTTTTATTGATTATCAATAAAGATAATTCATTAACATACAAGTAACTTATGAAACTTCGGTTATCAACTCACAATCTTCAATCAAAAAGGTGACTCCAATCCTCGCCCGCTTTCGGCGTATAAGTAGAAATGCCTAATGTCTCGGCAACCCGGCAATTCTCCGCGGAATCATCAATGAAGAACGTTTCCCGGGGATCGACACCGGTATCTTCCAGCACCTTACGGAATATTTCTACATCCGGCTTAACTATCTTCATTTCATAAGAAAGAAATATTTTCTCGAAATAATCCTCAACCCGGAAGGTCTTATAACGGAACGCATGTTGACATGACCACTCCCAATGGATGTCATTAGTGTTACTCAGCAGATAGACCACATATTTTTCGCGCAGCTTGAGCAACAAGTCCAACTTATAAGTCGGTATGCTCACCAGAAAACTATTCCAGGCACTGTCAATGCGGTCATCGCTCACATCCTCACCTATCCGTTCGCGAATTGCATCCCTGAACTCACCACCGGTAATCAGCCCCTTCTCATGTTGGAGGAAAAAGCCTTGCTGATGACATACATCAAGCATTTCCTCCACATTCGGCATACCCAATTTCGCGAAGTTTTCAATGCAACGCTGGCGGTTCAGGTCAATCAGCACACCGCCAAAATCAATTATAAGATTTTTGATTCCTTCTTTTTTCATTAAACTGCTTACAGATTTATTTTTGTATATGCGCATTTATGCTTGCGCGCTGAGAGATAAATACCCATAACTTCGATTCTTGTTCCCGTTAACTTCTACCCTTGTTTCTGTGCCAAACGCCGGAAGAGGCGCATCGCTTCACCTACCCACAACACCAGTGAAGAGGAGGCGACGAGAATCACCCATGTAGTCAAATCGAGCGGTTCGGTACGGAATACTGCACCGCCGAACTGTACAATAAGGAATTGTCCGATAAGGATGGCAAATAGAACCAGCGCCATACCGTAGGATTTGGATAGTCCCTTGAACGCGGAGTCTGTAGTGCCAAACACGCGGGCATTGAAAAGATTCCAGAACTGAAGCATCACGAAGAACGTGAAGAATATAGTCAGATGTCGCACAGTCATGCCGCCACCGGTATCGGCAGACACACCGTCTACGCGGTTGAACCAATACAACATCCCCATCAGTACAACCAGGAAGATGATGCCTACACTGAAAATGGACGAACGCATCGCCTTGGAAATAATAAAGTCGTTGCTGCTACGTGGCTTCTCTTTCATCACGCTCTCACTGGGAGGGATTGAGGCTAACGCCAGAGCGGCAAAAGTATCCATAATAAGATTTACCCACAGCATTTGAGTGACCGTGAGCGGTAATTCGGTTCCTACCAACGAACCGAGCAGGACGATGAGTAGCGCCACCAGGTTGATTGTTAGCTGGAAGACAATAAAACGTTGGATATTTTTATACAACGAGCGCCCCCACATCACAGCAGTACCGATACTGTTGAAAGAGTCGTCCAGCAGGGTTATATCGCTGGCTTCTTTCGCCACCGAAGTTCCCGTACCCATTGAAAGCCCCACTTGCGCATGGTTCAGCGCGGGTGCATCGTTGGTTCCATCGCCGGTAACCGCTACTACGGCATGCTTCTGTTGCAACAGTTGCACCAGGCGTTGTTTATCGGTAGGACGTGCACGGGACATGATTTTCAGATCCATCACCCGGTCAAGCGCTTCTTCGTCCGTCAGTTCGGCAAAGGCAACACCCGTTATACGGTTGCGTTCCGTATCCTCCGGTTTCCAAAGACCTATTTGGCGGGCTATTTCCGTGGCTGTTCCAGGAGTATCACCTGTCACTATCTTGATGTCAATACCGGCAGACTGGCATTTAGCAACCGCTGCAGGCACATCCGCACGAATCGGGTCACTGATGGCAACTATGCCCAGGAAAGACAGGTCATTGCCGGCAACCAAATCCACACAATCCCTGTTATCCGCATCGTCCACTATTTTGAATGCAAAGCCGAGGGTGCGCATCGCCATATTCTGATATTCCAGCAATTGCTTCTCCACCGTAGAGCGATATTCCACAGCATCTACGCGTTTGCCATTCAGAATGACTTCCTTACACCGGCTCAAAACGATTTCGGGAGCGCCTTTCACGTACAATACTTTTCTGGCAATCAAAGGAGATTTCACTAACGTAGCCATAAATTTACGCTCGGTAGAGAAAGTCAACTGGTCTACAACCGGCGCATTTTCCCGCAGTTCCAGATAGTCCTGCTTCCGGCTGTTCAACCACAGCAGAAGAGCTACTTCCGTCGGGTTTCCTACCCCTTTCACTTTTCCGCCTTCCACCTGTTCTTCCAGAAAAGCGGTGGAATTGGCGCTGATGCCTTCTACAATCAGTTTACTGGTATCATCCTCGCCAATCTCTCCCCCGTCTTTCAGACTATAGAAGTTGGGAGCATATACCTGCATCTGGTTCTGGGTCAATGTTCCGGTCTTATCCGTACAAATCACAGTGATGGCGCCCATTGTTTCGCAGGCATGCATTTTGCGCACCAGATTGTTGGTAGAAAGCATACGGCGCATATTCAGGGCGAGGCTCAACGTGACACTCATCGGCAATCCTTCGGGAACGGCAACCACAATCAGGGTTACTGCCATCATGAAATATTGCAAAGTGGTTTTCAGGGCGGGAAGCCAGTCGCTAAAGGTATGGAAGGATGAAAAAGGATAGACCAGTACTACATCTTTAATAAGGAAGATGGCGAAAGCCAGTCCGGCCACCGAAAAGCCGATTTTACCGATAAGGTTGGCGAGTTTGGTAAGCTGTATATTCAAGGGGGTAGGCTCGGTAGTCTGTTCGGTACTTTGGCGGGCTACCTTTCCGATTTCCGTTTCATCACCCACACAAGCCACGCGCATGGTTCCGTGACCGTCCACCACAGTAGTACCGCGCATCACTTTGTTGGAGGCGTAAGTGGATTCTTCGTCAAAGTCGGCTTCTACCGTAGTTTTGTTCACAACAGGCTCGCCGGTCAGGTTCGATTCATTGATTTGCAGAGATATGGCTTCCAGCAGTTCGCCGTCGGCGGGGATTTCTTCTCCTGTTTCCAAAACAATGATGTCACCTACCACTACATCTTTGCGGGGTATTTCCTGTACACGCCCGTTACGGACAACTTTCACCAGGGTTTCTTCGTTGACAGCATTGAGCAAGTCGAATTTCTTATTTGCATCATACTCGAAGAAAAAGCCGATTCCCGTAGCCAACAGTATCGCAGCAATGATACCGATGGTTTCGGCATACTCATTTTCGATGATGGAGATGACTAAAGAGAAAAACGCAGCGACTAATAATATTCTGATGACAGGGTCTTCAAACTTTTCCAGATACAGTTTCCACAGGGAGGGACGCTTGGGAGGTGTTAACAGATTAATTCCATACTTCTCACGGCTTTGTTTGACTTCTTCGTCACTAAGCCCGCCATGATAAAAATCATTCTTTGTTGCAGCCATGCAAATAATAGATTTGGATTAGGGAGTGCAAAAGTACAATATTAAATTGGGGATACCGAAGTTATTAATGTTTTTTCACCTGTTACGCTTATTAATCAGATGTTAATCATACGCAGTAGTTTATCATCACTGAAATCCCGGAAGTTAAGTATATTGTGAAGTACTCCAACGTTAGGCATCAGAAAAATGAGAATTTAGCGATGAGAATTGATACGCGGACGACACGGATTAAGCGGATGAACGCGGATTCTTTTTCTTAAATGCAAATTTAAGTGGTGTGAATGCTTAATAGAGATAATCCGCGTTCATCCGCTTAATCCGTGTCGTCCGCGTATCAATTCTCCGTTAAATTAGCGTTTATAATACAAACTAATTATAACGAGACACTTACTTAGGCGCTTAATATGGCTTATCAGGCAGATCGCTAAAGCGGAAGAATAAACCAAAAAACCGTTCCCTTGCCATACTCAGATTCAACGCCAATTTGACCGCCCAGCTTGCGAACAATCATTTCGCAAATGGCAAGCCCCAGCCCAGTGCCCTTCTTATCATGTTCCACTCTTACAAAACGCTCAAAAATACGACCGACCTTATCCTCCGGAATACCGCTTCCTGTATCTTTAACATAGAAATAAAGCCCTTCCGGACAAGGTTTGTAACCCAAAGTAATACTGCCTTCATCCGTAAACTTCACGGCATTCGTCATAAAGTTGGAAAGCACCTGCATCAAGCGGTTCCGGTCTGTTCTTATCACATAATTCTCCGGAGGTGTTTCTTTAATAATCCGGATAACAGAAGACTTTTCTTTCAATCGCATAAGAAACAGTTGTTCCAAATCGAACATGAGTTGGTTTATATCGACCTGGGCGAATATAAACTCAAGCGTACCCGCCTCTATTTTGGAAAGATCAAGGATATCGGCTATTAACTGTTGCAACAACTCGTTATTAGAATGGACAATTTCCAGGTATTGCGTTCTCTCTTCCTCCGAACCGGCTGAAGCCAGCAATTCGGAAAAGCCTACGATGGCACTCAAAGGCGTACGTATTTCATGGCTCATATTTGCCAGGAAAGCTGACTTGGAACGATCGGCATTTTCTGCTTTCTCGCGAGCTTTCTCCAGTTCTAATTCAATTTGTTTCAGCAAAGTAATGTCGTGTACAGTGATTACCATACCCTCTTTATCATTCAACAGAATGTATTCGCCCGAGATATATGCATTACACTCTACTACTTTCCCCCGCTTGTCGCGTACACTGAGCATTGCTTCCATATCAGAGAAACTACTTTTTTTCAGAAATGTTTCTCCTATTTTCTTCCGAATCGGACACAATGCGCAAAGTGCGTGCGTACCACATCCACCCGGCACGGATACTGCTTTGTTGCAACGAAGCAAGTCTCCCACACGCACCAACCGGCCTTCGGGTTTATAAGATTTGGTGATATCGTAATAGTTCGTTCGGAGAACAACAAAATCAGTATCAATCAAAAGAATAAATGCATGGACATTTTGCATAATGGAACGGAACAACTCTTCCGAGTTACGCAATGCTTTTCCGGCGTTTTCAACTTTGAGCAAAAGTCGCCTGCTTCTGCCCAGTTCAAGCACGTACAGTAGCAGCAGTCCTACCGATACAAGCATGCTGATAAAAGTTAGTATGATCATAAAGAGTTCATTTACAGTAAAGATGCAGCAAATATATCTTTTTCAAATCGAAACAGGAAACAAAAAAGGGAGATTTATTGTTATTAAAAAAGAAACTTAAAAAATATTCTTATGGATAAGTACATTTGCTCTGTTTGTGGATATGTTTACGACCCGAAACAAGGTGAGCCTGAGAATGGTATAGAACCAGGTACAGCTTTTGAAGATATTCCGGATGATTGGATTTGTCCGTTATGTGGGGTAGGCAAAGAAGAATTTGAAAAGGCTTGAGAGTGGGAATCTAATGTTTCGTAAGTTGACTGTATGTCAATGAAGTTTCTCAGCTGGGGCTGACTAAAAAGGTTTTCCTTTTTAGTCAGCCTGTTTTACGACTTTAATCAGCCCGCTTTACGATGCCTTTTTCTCTTTTACATCGCTACTTGCTTCTACCACATTTACTACATAGTCGCCTAATTTCTCACACTCGGCGATGATATCCATATAATAAACCCCCATCTGGTAGTCGTACTCCTTGTTATTGACATCTAGGATGTTCTGATTCTTCAGTTGGTTGCGGTAGTTATTAATTTCATTCTCTATATTGAACGACTTATTCACATCAATGCTTTGGTATTCCGAACGCTCTACCACAACTATCATCTGCGACAAAGCATCATCTACCAACTTCATCATCAAGTGAATGCGATCATATTGTTTGGTGGTAAAATCCTGATTGATCTGACGTTTACGGTTAATGGTGCGCGCCAAGTTATAACAACTGTCGCCGATACTCTCAATCTCGGTCACTTCGCGAAGCATGGCGCGTATCTGCAACTTACTTTCCGAACTTAGATGCCCTTCCGATACCTGGTTCAGGTAATTGGCTATCTCCAATTCCATATTGTCGCTGATATTCTCGTACTTCTCAATCCGGCTGAACAATTTGTTGAAATCATCATCCTTGTCCGTATGCAGCAAGTCCTGCACCATGTTGAACATGCGACGGGTACGCTCGGAAAACAAATGGATTTCCTTATGCGCCTGCAAAATAGAAAGTTCCGCTGTGGAGAGCATGCCTCCGGCAATGAAACGCAGGCGATATTCTTCGTCCACCTCCTTCTGTGGAATAATGGCGCAGACTGTACGCTCTATCAGTTTAACAAACCAAATCAATATCAAGACGTTACAGATATTGAAGCAGGTATGGAATGCCGATAACTTGAATGAAACAGCTACGGCAGGGTCTTGTGTGCCCATTACATTCTCTACAAACCAGGATATGGCTTGTGTGAACGGAGTGAAAAGGAAAAGCACCCAGATTACGCCAAATACATTAAACGCCAAGTGGGCCAAAGCAGCCCTCCTCGCCTGCGTGTTACCGGTAAGTGCGGCAAGGTTGGCGGTAATGGTAGTACCTATGTTTTCGCCCAATACCAAAGCTGCCCCCAGTTCAAAACTAATCCACCCGTTGGCACACATGATAAGCGTAATTGCCATAGTAGCGGCGGATGCCTGCACAATCATGGTCAGAACAGTGCCGATAACTACAAACAGGAGGATGGAAAAGTATCCCATATCCGTATAACTCTGCACAAAGGACAGCATTTCGGGATTTTCCGCCAGATTCGGCGCATTCGCTTTCAGCATCTGCAAGCCCATAAAAAGGAAAGAGAAACCAAATATGAATTCACCGACAGACTTGCGATTACTTTTTTGGGAAAAGATAAGAGGAATTCCAATAGCTAACAGGGGAAGCGCGAATGCAGCGATATCTACTTTAAAACCTAACGCCGAAATAATCCATGCCGTAACGGTAGTACCGATATTGGCGCCCATAATGACTCCAATGGATTGGGATAAAGTCAGCAGACCGGCGTTCACAAAGCTCACTACCATGACGGTAGTTGCAGATGAGGATTGCACCAATGCCGTAATCAACATACCTGTAAGAACTCCGGTTACCCGGTTTGTAGTCATCGCCGTTAATATCTTCCGTAGCCTGTCGCCGGCAAACTTTTGAAGCCCTTCACTCATTATCTTCATCCCGTACAGGAACAGCGCCAGCGAGCCAAGCAGCTTTAAAAAATCATAAAAAGAATACTCCATCTTTAATTAATTAGAAGGTTTTATGCCACACTTTGTTATTTTACCTATATTTAACGTGCTTATTACTTAAAACAAGAAGTTATGAAACACATGTTACAAATTTGCTGCAAAAATAATAATATTTATAAAGAATTCCCTATCGGATGTTCACTTTTGGATATTTATTATGGTTTTAATTTGAATTTCCCTTATCCGGTAGTCAGTGCAAAGGTCAATAACCGCTCCGAAGGATTGAGTTTCCGGGTATATAATAATAAAGATGTGGAATTTCTCGATATACGGGACTCTTCGGGTATGCGCACTTATGTACGCAGTCTTTGTTTCATCCTGTACAAAGCTGTGAACGAATTATTCCCCGATGGCAAGTTATTTGTTGAGCATCCCGTATCCAAAGGCTATTTCTGCGATTTGCATATCGGACGCCCCATTACGCTGGAAGATGTATCCGCCATAAAGAAACGTATGCGGGAAATCATCAGCGAAGACATTCCATACCTCCGTACCGAATGCCATACCACGGAGGCGGTACGCATCTTTAGCGAACGCGGCATGAACGACAAAGTGAAGCTGTTGGAAACTTCGGGTTCTCTTTACACCTATTATTATACGTTGGGCGATACGGTAGATTATTATTATGGCAACCTGTTACCCAGCACTGGCTTTATCTGGCTGTTCGACATCGTGAAGTACTACGACGGACTGTTGCTGCGCATTCCCAGCAAGCAAAATCCCAATGTGTTGGAAGACGTTGTGAAACAGGAGAAAATGTTCGATGTCTTCAAGGAGCACCTGCGCTGGAACTATATCATGGGACTAAGCAACGTGGGCGATTTGAACCTGTCATGCGAAGCCGGAAACGTAACCGACCTCATTAACGTAGCGGAAGCGCTTCAGGAAAAGAAGATAGCCCAGATAGCCGACGAAATATACAACCGCGGCGAAAACGGCAACCGGGTGAAGCTGGTTCTTATTTCGGGTCCTTCTTCTTCGGGTAAGACAACGTTCAGCAAACGCCTCTCCGTCCAGCTCATGACAAACGGACTACGACCCTACCCCATTGCACTGGACAATTATTTCGTAAACCGGGAGAACACGCCGCGCGATGCCAATGGAGACTATGACTACGAGTCGCTGTACGCACTTGACCTTAAGAAATTTGAGGAAGACCTGCAAGCCCTGCTCAAAGGAGAAGAAATAGACTTGCCAAGCTTCAACTTCGCTACCGGACAGCGTCAATACAAAGGGGACAAACTGAAAATAGACGAGCATACTATCCTTATCTTGGAAGGCATCCATGCACTGAACCCCGAACTAACCCCGCAAATACCGGCAGGAAGTAAGTATAAAATTTATGTGTCCGCACTGACAACCATCTCTTTGGACGACCATAACTGGATTCCCACTACGGACAACCGTTTGCTGCGTCGCATCATCCGTGACCACAACTACCGTGGCTATTCGGCGCAGGAAACCATTTCGCGCTGGTCCAGCGTACGCGCCGGAGAAGACAAATGGATTTTCCCCTATCAGGAGAACGCCGACGTTATGTTCAACTCGGCACTTATATTCGAGCTGGCGGCACTGCGCAGTCACGCGGAGCCTGTTCTGGGTAGCGTACCGCGCAACTGTCCGGAGTATGCCGAGGCGCACCGTTTACTGAAGTTCATCAAATACTTTACACCGATACAAGACAAAGAAATACCGTTTACATCCTTATTGCGGGAATTTTTAGGCGGAAGTAGTTTCAAATACTAAAGAAATGCTTTACTTTTGCTTTCAAATTCAATATAAAAACAGTTATGCTCATGAAACAACTTGTTTCCATCCTGTCTTTCGTGTTGTGCTTCAGCACAATATCTCTTGCGCAAAACTCTGCCGAACGGGCAGAAGAGTTAATGCAACAAGCACAAACGAACCTGAAGCAAAAAGAATATATCAAAGCTCGTTATTACTTCTTGCAAGCATATTATGCTTTCTATTCACGCAATGAGTACAGCCAGGCTGTAGAGTGTGGCTTGCAAGCCGCTGCCCTCTATCACCGGGAGAGTTATTACAAGGAGGCTCTTGAAGTATTGCGCGGCGCCGAACTGCTGATAACCGCCGGCGAACAGAAGAACGGCAAGCCTATGCCCGACCTGCGTTTCCGTATCAATAGGGAACGCCTGCAAATGTATATCAATCTCAAAAACCAGGCTCGCGCCCAGGAGCAACTGGCCAAACTGGAAGAAACCGCCGGAGCTGTCCGCAATGACTCGCTCAACAATGTTCTGCTCTATACCCAAGCTACCTATTATTATACTTTCGGCATGAACTCTCAGGGCGATACTTACATCAATCGTCTGATAAGCCAGTACAAGGAGCAGAAGAACTACGCCAAAGTGGACGAATGTTACGAAAGCCTTATCGACATCGCACGCAAAGGGAACAATGCCGGACTGGTGGCGCGTACCTACGACCAATACATGCTTTGGACAGACTCGGTTAAAGCGCTGACCGCCCGGGATGAACTCAATGTGCTGAAACAGAAATACGACGATAGCCTGGTAACCATCCGGGATAAGGACGATTCGCTGAGTGCAAAACAATACATCATCATCGGCCTTTGTGTTCTTGCCGCGCTTCTTGCCGGCGCATTGATACTGGGAAGCATCGTATTCCTGCGCTTTGTCCTCCTCACCCGGAAACAGAAAAAGACTATCGGCATCGTGAATGAGCACAACGAACTCAAAACCAAGTTTATCCGGAATATCTCCGCCCAAATGGAACCTACACTGGATACACTGGATGCCGCAGAACCCGGTGTACGTGCTCTGAAAGGGTTTGCCGAACATATTCAGGAGTTCTCCGAGTTGGAAAGTACGCTTTCGGAAACTTACGAGATGTGCGAAGTAAACGTCAATACCTTCTGCGAAAGTGTGATGGATAAAATAAGGAGGAATCTCCGGCCGGAGGTAAGCGTAACAGTCAATGCTCCGAAACTTAAAGTCAAAACCAGTCCGGAGCAACTTGAACATATCCTGCTTCATTTGTTGAACAACGCGGCAGAGTTCACTCCGGAAGGTGGTAAAATCTGGCTCGATTTCAAGAAGCGCGGCGCACATACTCAGCAGTTTATCGTCAGCGACACCGGCAGCGGCATTGCGCCGGAAGAGCAGGAAAACCTGTTTAAGCCTTTCGCCAAGGTAAAAGACCTTACGCAAGGCGACGGATTGGGATTGCCTATCTGCTCCTTGATTGCCACCAAAATGAACGGTACACTGACATTAGACAGTACTTATTCCAAGGGATGCCGCTTTGTGTTGGAGTTGCACGTATAACACCAATGCAGCTTCATCGGTGATATATGCGCTTCGGAACCCAGATGGGATACATAATATATATTCCATACCCCACATCTACCATACAATCTCCTGCTCCCCATGCTCCTTCAGATAAGCATTGGCTTTGCTAAAATGCTTATTTCCAAAGAAACCATTGTAAGCAGAAAGAGGAGAAGGGTGTGCGGAAGCTAAAACCAGGTGCTTATTGCGGTCTATAAAAGCCCCTTTGCGTTGTGCGTATGCTCCCCAAAGAATGAAAACCAGATGTTCGCGTTGTTCGGCAAGCGTACGGATAGCGGCATCAGTAAATGTTTCCCAACCGCGATTTTGATGGGAACCGGCTTGATGGGCACGGACTGTCAGGGTAGCGTTGAGCAGCAGAACGCCCTGTTCCGCCCAACGGGTCAGATTGCCGGTAGCAGGAACATCAATACCGATATCGTTCTTAATCTCTTTGAAGATATTAACCAATGAAGGAGGAAAAGGAACACCATCATTCACCGAGAAACACAAACCGTGTGCCTGACCGGGACCGTGATAGGGATCCTGACCGATAATCACCACCTTCACCCTGTCGAATGAACAGAGATTGAAAGCGTTGAATATGAACTTCCCCGAAGGATATACCGGATGATGCCCATATTCTTCACGTACAAAATCAGTTAAAGTGTGGAAATAATCTTTCTCAAATTCCGGTTGCAAGCGCGATTTCCAACTCTCCTCTATTTGAACATTCATAATGTTATGCGTTAGATGTTTCGGGCGCTAAGATACTGCTTTTATCCGGTTTTGTAATGAAAGCGTTATTAGAAATTTCCTTTATATCAAGTAGATATTATGCTCTTTACACTCCTGGCGCATCTCCTCCGACCAGATACTGGCTTGAATTTCACCAATATGGGCTTTACGAAGATAGAACATACAAAGCCGCGACTGTCCGATACCTCCTCCGATGGACAAGGGCAGTGTGTCACTCATCAAACGTTTATGGAAATAGAGTTCCAAGCGCCTTTCTTCTCCTTCCTGCCGTAATTGCCGTTGCAAGGCTTCTTTATTCACACGGATACCCATGGATGAAAGTTCGATGCTACGTTGCAGAATGTTATCCCACAGCAAGAGGTCGCCATTTAGTCCGGGAAGGTTGTTCAGCCCCTGCGAGGTATAGTCATCGTAGTCCGGAGCGCGCCCGTCATGCCTTTTACCGTCTGCCAATTTGCAACCGATACCAATGATAAATACAGCGCCGTGTTTCTTGGTTATAGCATGTTCCCTACATTTAGGCTCCATCTCCGGATAAAGTTGGCGCAACTCTTCCGCATGGATAAAATGCAGTTTTTGAGGTAAGCAAGGCTTGATTTGAGGATACATTTCATAAACCATGTATTCCGTACGTATCATAGCGGCATAAATGCGGTTTACGATTTCCTTGAGGAATTCAACATTACGGTCTTCTTCCGTAATAACGCGCTCCCAATCCCACTGGTCTACATATAAGGAATGGAGATTACCCAGTTCTTCGTCCGAACGGATAGCGTTCATATCCGTATAAATACCGTAACCTTGTTCAATGCTATAATCTGCCAATGTAAGCCGTTTCCATTTAGCAAGAGAGTGTACTACTTCCGCCTGCGCATCTCCCAAATCCTTGATGGGGAATGATACGGCACGCTCCACGCCGTTGAGGTCATCGTTGATACCCATGCCTTTCAATACAAAAAGCGGGGCTGTGACACGACGCAGGCGCAATTCAGACGACAAATTCATTTGAAAGAATTCTTTAATCTGCTTAATTCCTAACTCTGTTTGCTTTAAGTCCAATAAAGGTTTATAACCTTCCGGTTTTATTAAATAACCCATAAATATATACTGTGTTTTGTCTGGCAAATATAGATATAATATTTATGATTGCATTGACATTTGCTTAAATTGTTGTCATATTGCTTATTATTAACCTATATATCGTTTCAAAATAACATTTCTTTTGAGCAGCATCCGGTACAAAAAAAGATGAATCATTAGGAATATGAATGGATTTTTTATACTTTTGCTCCGCATTTGAGGCATCACAGCTTAGAATGTAAATATATGCACCTGTAGTTCAATGGATAGAATACAAGATTCCGGTTCTTGAGATGAGGGTTCGATTCCCCCCGGGTGTACTTAAAGCCATACTTTTAACAGAGTATGGCTTTTTTTATGGATGATATATTATGCCGGTTAATTACAGATTTTGATACTGCTTTTTATGTAGGAGGAAGGAGTGAAACAAATCAGTGAACCGTGCCAGGCTCGAACTGGCGACCTCTGCCCTGTCAAGGCAGCGCTCTAAACCGACTGAGCTAACGATTCGTGGCGCAAAGATAGTGAAAGTCTCCGTAATAACCGAAAAACACGGATAAATAATGCTACCTGCATTATTCATACTGTAGATAAACGAGTTATCAGTCAACCGATTTCATCTCTCTTCGCTGAAAAGCGCTCGATTCAAAGAAAAAGGGATAGGCAGCTTGTTCGTTCCTGACTATTTCCACATCATATAAAGTTCCCGCATAACTGCCATTTGGCGGAAGATAATAACACTCCTTGATATAAGCAGCGCCAAACACCGTACCGCTGATGCTTGCTATACCATCTACATAAAGCAACCCGCCTAATGAAGCGTTTTCTTTTTGGCAATAACTCGGGAAAATACGAAGTATATCTTCCTTTTCGGTATTTCCTTCAACAACGGCATACCCATCCAAAACGCTACCGGTTCCTATTTCCAGATACGTTTTACCCTGATTACCATTCACACAAACACCTGAAGGGTAATGCAAACGTACTCCTTGCCCCAATATCACGGTATCACTTGCCATTATCTGCATGGAACCGGAAAAGCCGTCTTCCACATGCACTTTCCTTGCCACAAGTATAACATCAGCCATAGCGGTTTCCTTTGAAACCGTCACTTCGTCACCATAAAGGATTACATTACCACGTAAAAACACACTGCCCGTTTGCGGAGGGCAATGAAAACAAACAGTTTCTCCGGTAAAGCTATTATAAACAGACTCCTGGTCGGCAGGAAACACCTGAGCGGCCAACTTCATCTTTTCATAAAAGGCATTTATCCGTTCCAGATAAACAGAATCTACCGGCGGAAGTTCGCGTTCGGAGGGATACATGTCATATTCGGACACCGTGTTCCCCGTGAACGGTTCATCATCCGGCTGAGTGTAGCTCACTTCACCGTTTGGTGCAAACACCGGGCCGGTTATCCGGGTATTTCCCGCCAGCGACAATGAACCGTCGAGGTTGCACATCCACAATGCCGCCTGCTGCACACAGTCTTGTTGCTTTCCCAACAGGCGAACGGATTGATACTTGTCATCAGCAGAACTTATGCAAACCGTTTCATACAATCCCCAAAGTGCCGTACGGATACGGACAGCAGAAGCCTCTTTGTCTGCATACAACCGATAATCAACGCTTTCAGACAGAGAAGCGAGCAGGGTACTATCACGGCAATAAAGGAGAAATGCGGAATTCAGAAATTCCTTCCGTTGCCTGTCTGAGCGGTAAACGGAATACAGCAAACTGTTCATGTCGAACAGCATGAACGCAAAAAGCACCAGCAGGCATATCAGAATGCAAACTACCAACACCGTAGGCAAAGCAGAACCTTTCAACCGAATCATCCGGATTTTACTCTATTAAGTGTGAACGGGCAAATATATAAAAACAACGGTAATTAAAATAAGGATGGAAGCAGAAATGTTAGGGAGAGAAGGAAGATGGGAACTTTTCACCGGAGAAATGTGGCATTCATAATTTGAACTCACTCTCTCGCGCGCGCGTACGCGCGCGTGCACGCATACCCAGAGTTTTTATACTCTACTCTCACGCTCTCACTCTTTCTCTTGTATCTCTTTGTTCATCGGCGTTTGAACAGGTGAGGGTAAGTGTGAGGGTAGGGGTGAGAGTAGAGTTACTCTCACTTTGTTTACTGTCTGCGATTTGGTTGTAATACGCTGATATACAGTGCACGAACGGGATATATATGGTTCTTGGNNGTGCGCGAACCATCTATATCCCGTGTTTTCACCATCTATATCCCGTTCGCGAACCGCATATAGGCGGTGTAAGTACCATCTATATGTGGTGAAAACACGGATTTGCAAAGGGATAATACCTGGGTTGCATTGTTCATATTGCAAGCTAATGCCTCAGAATTCATCTCACGGGACGAAGAAATTCATCTCACGAGACGAATTTATTCGTCTCGTGAGATGAAAAAATCCATCCCATGGGATGAAAAAATCCGTCTCGTGAGACTGTGAAATCCGTCTCATGGGACGGTAAAATTTGTCTCACGGGACGGATTTACACTCACCAAGTGGTAGCAAACAGATGATTCACGGAGAGGTCCGCTCCGTATCTTGTCCGTATCAAAGCCTTACCTGCTCCGTATAAGGGTACCTTTATGCGGAGCTGGTAGGGAGCAGACGCGGCTTTGACCCGGTTTTGGTACGGCGAAGACAATGCGCGTAAGTGACTGAGACACAATCATTAGTAAGAAAAGTTCTATCTTTTTTTCAAAAAAACACGACCAACTATTACAATTATTCAGAATTTATTTCTACATTTGCGATGTAGCCTTTCGGCATCAGGCATATTATCAGGAAGAGTTCACTGACCCGTCTTTTTCTTTCAATATGTCTTTAATATCTAATACAAAACCGCACCGTAGGGTTCAGGTGCACAAGTACTTTATGAAAAAATGAGACGCGTACTTTCCCATTCGTTGCTTTATGTGACTATGCTATTTTTCTCATTGTTCACTGCAACCACCACCCATGCACAGGTGGGCGAAGAATACTTGCCCAAACTCACAGACCCGATTTTGCCAAGTCCCACATCCAGAGTGTACACCCGGTATCCGGGATACAAACCCGACATGGCGACGGGAGCCATCAATGTAAACATCCCGCTGTACACGGCAACCGAGGGAGAGTTAAGTATTCCCTTTGCTCTGAACTACTACAGCAACGGAGTGAGGGTGATGGATAATCATTTCCCTTTTGGATATACGTGGGTGATGACTCCCGGATTGCGAATTACGCGTACTATTATGGGGAAGGCGGATGAATCCAAGATCTTTGATGCGAGAGTTTGTAACGAGAGTTATGGTGATCACTATGATTATGAATATTGGTGGAATGTTTATTCCCCAACTGAGGGTATAGATGCCTCTTACGATATCTTCACAATAGACATTCCCGGCTATAACTCTCCATTTCTGTTGAAAAAGACAAATGAAGTATGGCAAGCGGCAATTCCTGATTCTCCTTTAAAGATTACCCCTCTGTTCTCTGTTTATAATGAATTGACCGGATTCTCTGTAGTGGACGAAAAAGGAATTACTTATCTATTTGGCGGTCAATATATGGAAAAACATCCCATAGTTGGTTATTCTACAGCTTGGATGCTTTATCAAATTATATTGCCGGGTGGCACTCCGAATCAGATAAGTATTACTTGGGACAAATATATAGCTACTTGTAATGCCGAAAATATGGACAGAGAGGCTCACGTGCTTTATGAGTACTATTATGAATTAATACAACTTCCGAGAGTAGATGGACCCATATTTATGGCAGGCCATAGCCTGCCTTATCCGGACTATAACCATCAGACTGTTTTTATACCCAAACAAATCGCCATGCCCAGTCAAACGATGGATTTTACGTATGTTGCTTATGGAGAAAGACCTTATATAACCGGATTTACGGTAAAGAACAAATTGAATAAAGTAGTGAAAAGTGTCGGGATGGATTATATTAACCCGGCGACATATACTAATTACTCAAGTTTCTGAAGTAGTTTA
>NZ_DBDF01000036.1 GCF_002293435.1 Bacteroides sp. UBA939
TTCGGTTCGCTGGCATCCATCCACCAGGCATCTATTCCCAACGGATAGAGGTGGTCGTACATCTGTTTCCAGAACAGTTTGCGCGCACCTTCGGCATACGCATCATAGAAAGCGTAATGATATCCGCGCCCAATCCAGTCTCTCAAACTATCTTTGACAGATTGCTGATATATCCATCCGTTTTCGTCAAACTCCTTATAATGTTCTGTAGTAATATAGAACTTCGGCCATACGGAAATCATCATTTTGGCATTCAGCGCATGTATAGAGTCTACCATACCTTTAGGATCAGGGAAACGGGCGGCATCAAACTCATGGCTGCCCCATGCTTCTTCGGGCCAATAGCTCCAGTCGAGTACAATATTGTCGATAGGTATCCGGCGTTTACGGAACTCTTTCAACGCATCGATTATCTCATCCTGTGTTTTGTAGCGTTCACGACTCTGCCAGTAGCCCATCGCCCATTTCGGCATAATCTGAGATTTCCCGGTCAATGTACGATAACCGCTAATCACGTCGTCCATATCATCGCCATAAACGAAGTAGTAATCAATCTCATTATTCATTTCGCTCCACCAAGCCTGTTTATTTTGCTCTTCAGCAATCATCGGCGTCAAAGCACGAAGTCCGCAATAAGACTCGCCTCCATCCGGTTTCCATTCAATTCTCAAAGGTATGCGCTTGCCTGCTTCCAGGTTTAAGGCAAACTTATAGCTGTTAGGATTCCATGCCGTGCGCCAGCGTTCGGGAACCACTAACTCATTATTGATATATACCTTAACATACCCTGCATAATACAAGATAAAACGGAACAATCCGCTTTCGGATGGTTCTATCTCGCCTTCATACGCTACGTTCGAACCATAAAGTGAAAAGCCTTCCGGCAGATTTTTGATTGTCTTAAGGTCTTCAAAGTAGATAGATTCTTCAGCGCGCACAATCGTATTGTGTTCCTTATTCAGCGGAATATAAGTTCCCGTCAGGCTACCTTCCTTGCCGCTCTTGTCGTACAACTTAAATACATGTTGCAACTGCGAATAATCACGTTTATCACCAAAACGTGCCAACGAATAACTATCCCACAAAATACCGTAGTTTTTATTGGAAACGATGAAAGGCACAGACACCTTTGTATTATACTGAAAAAGTTCCTCATTCTTTCCTTTGTAGTTGAACTCGTCAGCCTGATGTTGTCCCAATCCGTAGAATGCCTCATCTTCGGGCGACCGGAATACCTGGCTCACCGTGTATGCCTTGGTTCCTTCCACTTCAATCGGTTCGAAACTCTTTCCATTCTCGTCTTCCGCCAGTATCAGATTGCCGGCAGCATCCGTAAACCGTACTTCACCCGTAGCTTTGGACACCGAAGCGCATATTTGCGCTGTTTTTACCGAAACAGCATCTTCGCTTTCTTCCACGCTGAAGTCTGTCTTGTCTGTCTGCGGAACGATAATCAAACTCTCTGTCTGCGAGAAGTTCTTTTCCGGAGTTGCCGAAACCCTGATTAATTTCTCTCCCATGACTTCAAGCCGCACCTTACGTACATCCGTCGGTTGCTGTTGCGCGACGTTTACAATAACACCACTACCCGTCTTCTCATACCCGTGTCCGGAACATGCCGCCAGTATCCATCCGGCGAACAAATAAACTGAAACGTTTTTCAATCTCATTATGATATTCTTTAAAGTTATTTTCTCCGATGTAAAAGTATGAAATCATACGCAAAGACAAGCCATCCTTATGTTGAATGAAGAGGGCTTATTTGATTTATAAAACTATAAAATGTTTCAACAATGGGTACTTTTTGTTATCTGCCTTCTTTTTCCTGGTATATGGAGGGTAAAACACCGAATTCATCTTTAAAATACTTACTGAAATATTTGGGATTATTGAAGCCGACTTGATAAGCAACTTCCGAGACATTTTGCTGACTTTCGCGCAGAAGTTGTGCGGCACGTTTCAGACGGATAATACGGATAAATTCGATTGGGGTCTTACCGGTAATCTGCAATAACTTCTTGTACAGGTGCACCCGGCTCATGCTTAATTCATGGCTCAACTCCTCAACAGACAGTTCGGGACGGGCAATGTTCTTTTCCACATATCTGATAGCGTTTTCAATCAGCTTTTCATCCATCGAAGTGATAACAATCTCGCTCGGTTCAGGATCTATGTGGGTACGAAGCCTGTTCTTACTGCTCAGGTCTATCAGCTTGCGCATCCGTAAAATCAGTACTTCCATATTGAATGGTTTCGTCACATAGTCGTCCGCACCAATCGTGAGTCCTTCAACCTTGTTTTCAACAGATTGCCTTGCCGTTAGCAAGATAAAAGGAATATTGCCGGTACGTTTATCGGTTTTCACCCAACGGCAGAGTTCGTTGCCGTCTATCTCGGGCATCATTACATCGCTGACGATGATATCCGGCATCAGTTCCGGTATCACCAGCCAGGCATCCCTTCCATTTGCGGCGGACTCTACCCTGAAATACAGGCTCAACGAATAACGCATGAAGGACACAAAGTCTTCATTATCATCCACAATCAGCGCCAACGGCTTCTTCTTTTCTTCTTTATTCACTACTGCCGGTTTCTTTTTCTCTCCCTCCGGTAGCAATTCTCTCTCACCGGTCATTTGCGTATCATTGGCAACCGAGGCAAGCACCGCTTCATCTTCTTTCGCCGCTTCTTCCGAAAGCGGAGTAACAACGTTGACTACGGAGTGCTTCGCCGGAATATCCACTACAAACACACTGCCCGCACCTATATTGTCGAACACCCGCACTACTCCTCCATGCAAAGTAACATAATCACGTACCAGACTCAAACCGATGCCACTGCCTATGGTGAGATGGCCGTTACTTTTCTGTTTCGACTGATAGAACCTTTCGAATATACGCTCCTTATCAATATCACTGATACCGACACCTGTGTCCGATACTTTAATCTCCAATATATCGGTATCGCCTTTCACCAATTCCAATGAAACGTCCACACGCCCGCCTTCGGGAGTAAACTTAAAAGCATTGGACAGAAGATTCATCACTATTTTGCCTATCTTGTCTTCATCAAACGACATATTCAGTGATTCCACCGCTGAAAAGAAAGTGAGATGCACATTCTTCTTTTCCGAAAGTATCAGGAACGAATTGCAGATATTATGGATATACGACACAACTTCCCCTTCGGAAAGGTTCAGATGCAGACCGGCTACTTCATTCTTACGGAAATCAAGCAACTGGTTCAGCAGATTGAGCAGTCGCAACGCATTTCGATGCATTAACTTTAGTTGAGTCAGTTTCTTTTCATCCGCCGTCTCTTTTATCATGCCTTCCAAAGGTGAGATAATCAGCGTCAGCGGCGTACGCAATTCATGGCTCACGTTGGTAAAGAACCGGAATTTCATCTGATTGACTTCTTCGTTCTTCTCCGCTTCCTGTTTCATCTGCTGTATCCTGAACTTGTTACGCTCGCGGCGCAGCACGGCATTACGGGCAAACACCAAGCCTCCCGCCAACAATAAGACATAGATGATGAATGCATAGGGAGTCATCCAGAAAGGCGGACGGATGATAATCTTCAGACTGGCTTCTTCCGTTCCGGCGTATCCGTCGCTGTTTATAGCTTTCACTTTCAACGTATACGTACCGGGAGCAAGATTGGTATAAGTCACCCGGTGCATATCGGCTGTTACTAATAACCAGTCCTCATTAAATCCCTCCAGTTTGTATGAATAGTGGGTCTTGTCGGGTAAGATGTAATTGTCTGACGCAAACAATACGGTAAAGACGTTCTGCACATAGTCGAGTTTTATTTCCCTGACCTTATTCAACGATTCACGCAACAGGATACGTCCCCTGTATTCTTTGCCTATTTCAACTTCGTTGTTGAACAGCTCGAATCCGGTGAACATTACTTTGGGCAATATACGGTTGTATTTGATTTCATCCGGTCTGAAAGTATTAAGCCCGTACATTCCTCCCATCGCTATTTCACCGGAAGAAAGACGCCTAATGGAACGTTGGTTAAATTCAGAACCTTGCAAACCATCTTTATCATCGTACATATAATAGTGGAAAGTATAATCTCCTGTTTTCGCGTCAATGGAAGGAACAATATTCACGACTCCATTCGCCGTAGTCACCCACATATTCTTATTATCATCTTCCGTAATGCCGGTAATTAGCTGCTTGGTTTCATCCTGCCCTACGACAACCTGTTGCAAATGGTCATTCTTCGGATCATAAAGATTCAAACCGTCGCGCGTACCTATCCATATCAATCCTCTGCTATCTTCATAAACCTGATTGATGCTTTGGTTGGAAAAACGTACGGTTCCCGCCAGGTTGCCGGTCATATTCGTTATCTTCCGGGTATTCAAGTCCATAATGGCGACTCCACTGGTAGCTGTTCCGATAATGAGCCGATTGTCACGTGTAATACAAATGGTGGCGATATGATTGGATATGATACCGGAATTCTCCATATCATAAGTAGTGAACTTGCCGGTCTTCGGGTTCAGGCATTGCAGTCCGCCTCCTAAGGTGGCAATCCATATATTCCCGTCTTTATCTTCCGCTAATGCCCATACATTGTTATTAGCCAATGAATTGGCATCGCCCGGACGGTTGCGGTAGTTCACGAAACGTTGACCGTCGAAGCAGTCCATGCCTTCCCAAAACGTACCAATCCACAACCTGCCGTCTCTGGCTTGCAACAAAGAGACGATTACATTCGATGCCACAGAATTGCCTGCCGGAGAGTATGTGTACAATTCGCGCTCGTCCGTCCGCGAATTCCAGCGTATCAGTCCCGCATCATTACTGCCCAACCACAAAGAACCGTTGCCGCACTCTTCCAGACAGTTAATATCACCCAGATGGTTGATGCTGAATTTAAAGATACTTTCATTGTAATAAGCTACACCTTTCTTATATGTACCTAACCACATCACTCCGCCTTCGTCTTCATAAAGCACATTGATGGTATTGTTCGGCAAACCCCGTTCGTCGTCGACATTGTAAGTTAACGAAATGTTCTCACCGGTCGCCTTATTCCAGATATCAATGCCATCCTGATCTTTCCCAAACCAGATGCGCCCCTGCTTGTCCTGCGCAATGGCAACCACATGTGCCTGTCCTCTATCTCCCAAGTTCCACTGCGACTGCCATTTCTTTGCAGGCATATTATACGCCCATACGCCGGGAGCGCCATATATCCACAAATCATCATCGTTATCCACATACAGGAAAAAGATTTCGGTATGCTTTCCCATCGTTTCGGCGATATCGGTAAGCGTCCATTTCATCTCCATCTTTTCACGGTCTATGCAGATAACGTGTCCGTTGTCATATACTAATACGATGCCGTCCTTGCACTCGGTCATATCCATAACAGTGCCTCCGGGTATCCCCTTATCACCGAAAGGCAGAAGTTCCGCTTTCTCTTCTCCGGAGCGGTAACGATAGCAACCTTTCCCGTCAACGGCAAACCATATACTTTTCCGGCTGTCGACAAATACGTAGCGGGGCATCTCGTCTATCCCGATGTTCTTCAAATAAGGACGTACGTCGCGCACAAAACTCTCCGTATCCCAGTTGTAAATTACGTATCCGGTTTCTCCGGTGCGTATCCACAAGCGGCCTTCACCGTCTTCCACGATTTTCTCTATATAGCTATCCGGCAATGAATTCAAATCATTATCAGAGCCGTGGAATACCTTGAAGCGGTATCCATCGTAGCGCGCCAGCCCGGAAGCTGTTCCGAACCACATAAAGCCTCTTGAATCTCTGTGAATTGCATTGATTTGATTACTGGGTAATCCGTCTTTGACTTCCAAGCGTTTGAACATAAAATGCTGTGCCGCAGTAGAAAAACATAATAAAACGACTGATATGATAAGTAAAATCAATCTCTTCATTGTATTAGAATGTAATTGGTATTTAACATCCTGCAAATGAAGTAAAAAGGATACGTAATAGCAAGGATTTCCCGTTTATTTTTTATCATTTGATACCCTATCGTTTGTTTCATAGCTATAAAATATAAGGAAGTAACTTCTCTCACAGGAGCTACTTCCTCGAACCAATCAAAAAAAAAACTGTATTATAACAATCCTTTAATAGGAAAGTCTTATTTATGAGAAACCTATTGAAACCTTTCGTTTTAAAAGATAATGCCGGCTCGACTCTGATAAATGCCGGCTCCATACGTCACACATTCTTTGAGGTTAGCGCATGATTCAAAATGCGCTTCCAACCCAAAGCAAAGATAACACAAAATATGCACACAGTATTTTCTGTATGTTATGAGAAACGGTACAATTTGTTATGAGAGAGGGCTTAAAAGTCTTCAATAGGGGTGGCATATCACTCCAAAGATGCCGCCTTATTTGGCCAGCACAATCTCCGAATAAGCGAAGCCGCTGGAAAGGTGTCTCCATTCATCTTTCAAGCAATCATACACCTCAATCAGTCTGCCGTTGCCGCCGTCGCGCCCCATATCAAACAGCACATAGAGTTCCTGCCGCTTCAGGTCATCAGACATGAGCGTGGCTACCGAGCAGGCTGCATTGGGGAATGTCGTAAAGGGTGCGTCCAGAGTCATTGTGTCCGTATTCCACAGGCATAGTTTGGTTCCGCCGGCTCCATTAGTTGTACCATTTGTTTCCGATACGATATAACCTCCCACACGCGTGCCGGTCTTTCCATCGGCATTCGGTTTCACCATCCAGAAGGGAATGAGCGACACTGCCTGTATCGGTTCGCCCACATAGACCGAGTGATGACCGGCGCGCAAATTAAGCAGTACCGGCGAGAACGTGCCATCTCCATTATCTGCCGAAAGCAGCAGGTAGCCGCCGTCGACCAGCACACAGGGATAGTTTGACAGGGCTTCTGGACGTATCGCTTCGGGCAACTGATAAGTGGGTTGCTGCAACGGCGGCATCGCCATCCGGCTATAAGGCATCACACTGGCAATGCTCAGCAACAAGCCGTCGCCACTCTGATATACATATACGACATCCCTATCGGGAAGCGATCCGGCTGTAACCATCTGCCCCGTTCTCAGTTCGTCCCAATACCTCATCGACAGGTCATAACGGCCCACCGTACTACTCCCATCCCGGGTGCGGACGCCACAAAGACTCCAGCTCCCAGGCGCATTGACTGCACAAAAGAAATCCTCACCGGCAACCAGCCGTCCTACTTCAGTAATTCTGTGAGATTCTATATCGATGTGCTCAATGACATGAGCATACTGCGCAAATGCATCCGAACGGGAATTGACGATGCCGTAAAGCTGATACTCCTTAGGCGCTTGCCCGTCGGCTACTGCAATCTTTCCCAAAGACATCATTTCGCCCGAACGATTCAGCAGCACCTCCGTAGTGGAAGCGGGATGGTGACCGGGAGCCAGGAAAGTAATGCTTGTAGCACTCCGCTGCGTGATAACGGCGTATACGCCCTTAGCGAATCCTTCCTTGATCAGTTCGTCCGGAAGCGGCCAGCGTATATCAAACATAATCCCGTCATCGGGTTGAAACCCTTCTGCCGTTACCGTTACCTGGTCGCCGGGATTGAATACTCGGCCCGAAGCAGGCATTACAACATTAGTCACAAAACCGGGTTGTACCTCGTCGTCAGAGGTACACGCCGCCAGTAGCAGACCGAAAAGTAAAAACAGGTAATTCTTCATCATCGCATTCTAATAAATTACTCCGGGCGAAGATAGTTAATTCTTTCGAAGCTCCTTGTTGTACTTCCGCGTTTTAACAATTAATAAGCAGCAAGTCGATTGCAGTTGATTCTCAGGGGCTGACTAAAAAGCCTCAATTGAGATAGTTCAGTAAGATGCGAAACTTGAATTAAAAGAAAAATAAAACACAGTACCTCTGTGTTTTATCATATCAGAAAAACAACTATCTTTACCCGCCCTAACCAACATAAAGCTAAATTCAATCTTATGGAACATCCCCTTTCTTTATTCAAACATTGCCCCGAGTGTGGGTCAGTACACTTTGAAATCCACAACGAGAAATCCAAACGCTGCGCAGACTGCGGATTCGTATATTACTTTAATTCGTCGGCAGCAACCGTGGCGCTGATTATGAATGAACGAAACGAACTGTTGGTTTGCCGCCGCGCCAAAGCCCCCGCCAAGGGAACATTGGATTTACCCGGAGGCTTCATCGACATGTTCGAAACCGGAGAAGAAGGAATTACCCGTGAAGTAAAAGAAGAAACCGGAATGGAAGTAGAGAAAGCAGAATATCTATTCTCGTTACCTAATATATATGTGTACTCAGGTTTCACTGTCCATACATTAGACCTGTTTTTCCGCTGTACAGTATCTGATACACTGCATTATAAAGCTATGGATGACGCGGCGGATGTATTCTTTCTGCCGTTAAAAGATATATGTACGGAAGATTTTGGATTAAGTTCCATCCGGAAAGGGCTAAAGATATTCCTGGGAAAAGCGGACGAGTACTGACTTGGTTTTCATGCTTTAGGAATTAGAGAGGTTAAAGAAGCTGTGTCACAGCCCCTTTAGCTACAGTATGAATAATGCAAACTAAGCGGTATATCCTAAAAAAGCCAAACAAGTGTAACGAATCCAACTAAAAACCCGTACTTTTGTAAAAACGAGTATTGTATGATGAAGAATAAACTCTCCCGGATACTATGTATAGCACTGTGCTGCGCACCTTTATTTGCCACAGCACAAACTAATGAGAAAACCACTTCCCCTCAACGACTCTACCGGGAAGGACAATCGTTATTCCAACAGAAAGCATACGCCGCCGCCATCCCGCCATTGCAAGCATTCGTGCAACAAACAGGCGACGAAGACAAAACCCTGTCCCACACAGGCGAACGAATGGAAGCAGAATACATGCTGGTGTGCGCAGCCTATGAACTGAAAGATGCCAAAAGCATAAACAAGCTACAGGCCTATCTGGACGAGTATCCCGATACTCCTCATACCAACCGGCTCTATGCGCTAATGGCCTCCGTCTATTTCTTTGAAGGCAAATACGATGAAGCATTGGCAATGTTTAACCCCGTCCGGCTTCACCTCTTGAGTGATGAAGAACGGGACGACATGACGTACCGTCTTGCCACCTGCTATCTCAAAATCGGGAACGTAAAAGAGGCCGCCATCTGGTTTGAAACCCTCCGCAGCACCGGAAAGAAGTACACGGACGATTGTACATACTACATTTCTTATATTCGCTATACCCAGCAACGCTATGACGAAGCGCTGGAAGGTTTTCTGTCTCTTCAAGGCAACAAGAAGTACGGCGCTCTTACACCTTATTATATAGGTGAAATTCACCTCATCAACAAGAACTACGACAAAGCGGAAGTCGTAGCCCGGAATTATCTGTCGACCTACCCCAACGACGAATATGCAGCCGAAATGTATCGCATACTTGGCAGTGCCGGATACCACTCCGGGAAATATCAAGAAGCAATAGCAGCTTTCGAGAAGTATGTGGGAAACGACGAAGCACCAACCCTCCGCCGGGATGCCCTCTACATGCTTGGACTCTCGTACTATCACAACGGAGTATATACCAAGGCAACCGAAATGCTGGGCGCAGTTACCACCGAGAACGACGCACTCTCCCAGAATGCCTATCTACACATTGGGCTGTCATACCTGCAATTGTCAGACAAGAACAAAGCACGCATGGCTTTTGAGCAAGCCGCTGCTTCCAACGCAGACGTGCAAATCAAGGAGCAGGCCGCCTACAACTATGCCCTTTGCATACACGATACTTCCTATTCCGCTTTCGGTGAGTCTGTTACTGTTTTTGAGAGATTCCTTAATGAGTTCCCCAATTCCCAATATGCGGATAAAGTCAGCAGCTATCTGGTGGAAGTGTATATGAACACACGCAGTTATGAAGCTGCATTAAAATCCATTGAACGTATCGCCCGCCCCAGCGCAGCAATCCTGGAAGCCAAACAAAAGATATTGTTCCACCTCGGCACGCAAGCCTTCGCAAACGTACAGTTTCAGCAAGCTATCAGCTATTTCGATTCGTCCGTAGCTTTGGGACAGTATAATGCTGGGACAAAAGCAGATGCCATCTACTGGCGGGGAGAAGCATACTACCGCCTGAACCGTACGCAGGAAGCCGCCCGGAACTTTACCGAATACCGGAATCTTGCCACAAACCGGAACTCGGAAACTTACGCATTGGTACACTATAATCTTGCCTACATCGCTTTTAATGAGAAAGATTACACGCTTGCCCGGGAACGCTTCCTTGAGTTCGCCCGGTTGGAGAAAGGAGAAAACCCTGCCGCACTTGCCGACGCCTATAACCGCATAGGCGACTGTTACCTGCATGTGCGCCGTTTTGACGAGGCAAAACAATACTATACGCAGTCTGAAAATATGGGAATGCCCTCGGGCGATTACTCTTTCTACCAGCTGGCTCTGGTTGCCGGCCTGCAGAAAGACTACAACGGCAAGGTAGCTTTACTGAACCGGTTATCCGATAAATACCCTGCTTCGCCTTATGCGGTGAACGCACTCTATGAAAAGGGACGTTCATACGTGCAAACCAACAACAGTCGCCAGGCGATTGCCGCCTTCAAAGAGTTATTGGAGAAATATCCGGAAAGCCCGGTCAGCCGCAAAGCAGCAGCCGAAATAGGCTTGCTTTATTACCAGAATGATGATTACGACCAGGCAATAGATGCTTATAAACAAGTCATAACCCGGTATCCGGGCAGTGAAGAAGCACGCCTTGCCATGCGCGACCTGAAATCCATATATGTAGACGCCAATCGTGTAGACGAGTTTGCCGCATTAGTCGAAAAGATGCCCGGAGCCATCCGTTTCGATGTTAGCGAACAGGACTCACTGACATACATTGCCGCCGAAAAGATCTATATGAAAGGGGATATCGCTTCGGCGCAAGCCAGCCTCAACCGTTACCTGCAAAGTTTCCCCAACGGAGCATTCAGCCTCAACGCGCACTATTATCTCTGCGTAATCGGGAAAGCGCAAAACGATGAACAGGCGGTACTTACTCACGCCGACAAGTTATTGGAATATCCGGATAACCCCTACTCGGAAGAAGCGCTTGTGGCACGGGCTGAAATATTCTCCAACAACAAAGAGTACGGCCAGGCATTAGCCGACTACAAACTGCTGAAAGCCAAAGCTACCACTGCCGAGCGTCGCCGGTTGGCAACTACCGGTATCTTGCGCAGCGCCGCCCTGATACAGAATGATGCAGAAGTAATCTCTGCCGCTACCGATTTGCTTGCCGAAACCAAGTTAACGCCCGAACTCCGCAACGAGGCTTTATACTACCGGGGCAAGGCTTACTTGAACCAGCGTGCGGATAATAAAGCTGCGGATGACCTCCGGATTGTAGCCAAAGATACCCGTACGCTTTACGGCGCCGAGGCCAAATACCAGGTTGCCCAACTACTGTATAACACCGGTGATTATACCACTGCCGAAAAGGAAATCATTGATTTCATCGACCAAAGCACCCCACATGCCTATTGGTTGGCACGCAGTTTTATACTTCTATCGGATGTTTACGTAGCAATGAACAAAAAGCCGGATGCACGCCAATATCTGTTGAGCCTCCAACAAAATTATCATGCCGATGATGATATCAAGGAAATGATTCTCGATAGATTGGAAAAACTTAAACAATAAATAGTGGGTAAATTACCTATAAGTAGTTGGTCAACTACCCATAAGTAGTTAGCCATTTACCTATAGGTAGTTGAGCATTTACCTATAAGTAGTTGAACACTTACCTACAGGTAGTTGAATATCAAGAAATAAACCGTTTAGCAGAAAATAAAATAATTGTATGAGGAAGATTATATATACATGCGGAGCAGTGGTCTTAACAGTCCTCTATCCTATTGGCACACAGGCCCAAAGACAAGTTAATGATAGCGTCTTGAACCGTACGGTTGTGGTAGAACAAGAATACAACCCAAATATCATGGATGCTTCGAAGATTAATGTATTGCCTAAGGTAGAGCCACCGACGGTCAGTAAAAAAACTGTAGAATACGACACTACTCTTATGCCTGCGGGAGATATGCCTGCAAGCACCATGCAGGCTTACACCGGCATCGAGAATCAACCCGAAGCCCGGCACGGCTATGCGCGTCTGGGATATGGCATAGGAAATCTGGACCTGCGCGCCAACTACCTCTTCAATCTTTCCAAGAACGATAAGTTGAGCCTCAATTTCCTTATGGACGGTATGAATGCAAAGGTGAAAAGCCCTCAGTTTGATTTTAAAATGCCGGAAGAAGCAGATAGTCCCGAAATAAAGATTGATATGCCCGAAAAATGGAAGTCCTATCAATATCATACCCGTGCCGGACTGGACTATGTACATGCTTTCAAAAACACAGACCTGAACGTAGCCGGGAATTTCGATTTGAGAAACTTCAACATGGCTCCTTCTTCTATAAACAGTAGACAGAAATTTACCTCCGGAGACATGCGTATCGGCATAAAATCTACCACCGATGCCCTACCGCTTCAGTTCCATGCCGAAGCAAACTTTTCACTCTTTCAACGCCGCTTCTATTACAATCATTATGATGCCACAGAATATACCATAGGTATCAAAGCCGGCGCTATCGGCAAGATTTCGGAAGAGCAGTACGTTGGATTAGAATTAGCCATGGATAATCTGTCCTACAGTAAACCGTCTCTTAAATCGAACACGTTCGTGGAATTAAACCCTTATTATCTTTTTGAAAACGAAGAATGGAAAATTCGTCTCGGCGCTCATATAGACCTTGCTTCAGGTTTGGATAACAAACTACATGTGGCTCCTGACATAACTTTACAATACACTTTTTCGGATAGCTATATACTATATGCGCAAGCTACCGGTAAACGCCACATCAATGACTTCCGCCGGATGGCTACAATCAATCCGCATTCAGATTGCGACCACTACAATGAACGTCCTAATGCAACGTATGAACGGATTAACGCAGCTTTAGGATTCAAAATGAGTCCGGTAGACGGATTGTGGTTTAACATGTATGGTGGCTATCAAGAGTTAAAGAATGACTTGGCACCAATCTTGCTATTATACCAGCATTACGTACTCGAGGGCAATGAAAATCCCCAAGTTATAGACCCCAACAATTATAGGCATTTCTACAGAATATGTATGGAAAATATAAACACCAGCAATATGTATGCCGGTGCTGAGATTCGCTATGACTATAAAAATACTATCGCATTTACAGCCAAAGGGATCTATCGTAATTGGAAAGCATCCGAAAAAGAAAAAAATTCCGTACTATGGTTCAAACCTGCCTTCGAAGCAGATTTCAATATAGATATCCGCCCTGTATCTTCTGTAACAATTAACTTGGGTTATCAGCATCTACGCCGGGAAAAAACGGAAGGGATAAATGTAAATACTATCAGCAACCTGAACATAGGAGGTAGTTACGAACTCTTTGACAACATATCCATTTATGCCCGCATCAATAATTTGTTGAACAAAAACAATCAATATTATCCGTACTACTCCGCGCAAGGCATTAACTTCCTGGGTGGCATGAGCTTCCGTTTCTAACAGGATACGGAGGGGAAAAAACATCATTTTTACTAAAAAAGAATATATTCTCTATTTATTAAGGTGGGGACAATTGTTTTTTTTCTACTTTTGCGGGCAAATTAAGTGGCATGAGTCACTATAAAACAGAAAATTATGTCCAAAAACCTGGTCATTGTCGAATCGCCGGCAAAAGCAAAAACAATTGAGAAGTTTCTGGGAAAGGAGTTTAAAGTTCTTTCCAGTTATGGTCATATACGCGATCTGAAGAAGAAAGAATTCAGTATCAATGTTGAAAAGAACTTTGAACCGAGCTACGAAATCCCGGAAGATAAGAAAGCATTGGTAAAGACACTGAAATCCGAAGCCAAAGGAGCTGATACCGTATGGCTGGCTTCCGATGAGGACCGCGAAGGAGAAGCTATCGCATGGCACTTGTATGAAGTCCTGAAACTACAACCGGAACACACCAAACGTATCGTATTCCACGAAATTACCAAAACCGCCATTCTGAAAGCTATCGAACAGCCACGCAGTATTGACATTAACCTTGTCAATGCCCAGCAGGCGCGCCGCATCCTCGACCGTATCGTGGGTTTTGAATTATCACCCGTACTGTGGAAGAAAGTAAAACCCGCTCTTTCAGCCGGACGTGTTCAGTCAGTAGCCGTACGCCTCATTGTGGAGCGTGAACGCGAAATAAACGCTTTCCAAAGCGAAGCGTCCTATCGTGTTACGGCCGTATTCCTCGTTCCCGACGCAGAAGGCAAATTCGTAGAAATGAAAGCGGAACTGGCGAGCCGCCTGAAGACGAAAGCAGAAGCTCAGAAGTTACTGGAAAGCTGTCAATCGGCCACTTTCACCATCGAAGATATCACGACACGGCCGGTAAAGAAATCGCCCGCCGCGCCATTCACCACATCTACCTTGCAGCAGGAAGCCGCACGCAAACTCGGCTTTACCGTTGCGCAAACCATGAGAGTAGCCCAACAGCTGTATGAGTCCGGAGCCATCACCTATATGCGTACCGACTCAGTCAACTTATCCGAATATGCCATCAACGGCAGCAAAGTGGCTATTGCCAACATCATGGGCGACAAGTACGTGCATCCGCGCCATTTCAGCACCAAAACCAAAGGAGCGCAGGAAGCGCACGAAGCTATCCGCCCAACCTACATGGAGAATGCGCAAATAGAAGGCTCTTCCCAGGAAAAGAAACTGTACGACTTGATTTGGAAGCGTACTCTTGCTTCTCAAATGGCGGACGCCGAACTGGAAAAAACAACCGCAACCATCAGCATAAGCAATGCAGCCGCTACCTTCACAGCTACCGGAGAAGTAGTGAAATTTGACGGTTTCCTGCGGGTCTACAAAGAGTCTTACGACGATGATGTAGAACAGGAAGACGAAAGCAACCTGCTCCCGCCGTTAAAGAAAGGCCAGCAATTGCAATACCAGGATATCACTGCAACCGAGCGCTTTACGCAACATCCGCCCCGTTATACGGAAGCAAGTTTAGTGCGTAAGCTGGAAGAACTGGGCATCGGCCGCCCGTCTACTTATGCACCCACCATCTCTACCATCCAGCAACGCGAATATGTAGAGAAAGGGGACAAAGAAGGCAAAGAACGTTCTTATAACGTAATCGCCCTGAAGAAAGACAAGATTAAAGATACTACTCGCACGGAAATGACGGGAGTGGAAAAATCCAAGTTATTCCCCACGGATACAGGTACGGTAGTTACCGACTTCCTGATACAATACTTCCCCAGTATCATGGATTACAACTTCACCGCCAGCGTAGAAAAACAGTTCGACGAAATAGCCGAGGGCGACACGAAGTGGACAACTATCATGAAGACGTTCTACGAAACATTCCACCCGTCCGTAGAAACCACGCTTGCCACCAAGACCGCCCAAAAGACAGGCGAACGGACACTGGGTAATGACCCTGTCAGCGGAAAGCCTGTCAGTGTGAAGATTGGACGTTTCGGCCCCGTTGTACAAATAGGAAATGCCGAAGATGAAGAAAAGCCTCGCTTCTCCCCTTTAAAGAAAGGTATGTCTATCGAAACAATTACTTTAGAAGAGGCTTTGGACTTGTTTAAATTACCACGCACTCTTGGCGAAAATGAAGGGAAAACGGTCACTGTCAACATTGGACGTTTTGGTCCGTACATCTATCATAACGGCGCCTATACCTCACTCCCCAAGGATGTAGACCCGATGGAGATAGAGTTGGACAAAGCGCTGGAACTGATAAAGGCCAAAGCGGAAGCAGATGCCAAGAAGCACCTCAAGAAGTTTGACGAAGATCCGGAACTGGAAATTATGAACGGAAGATTCGGCCCTTACATCAGCTATAAAGGTAGTAACTATAAAATTTCGAAAGGCATTGTTCCGCAAGACTTAAGTCTGGAGGCTTGTATGGAAATCATCAAGTCGCAGAGTGACAAGGCTGCTACTGCTAAGCCCAAAAAGGGTAAATACGCCAAGAAGAAAGCATAAGATATAGGATAAATAATTGCGCCTCTGTCATTTGAGTAAACTCAATGATAGAGGCGCATTATTGTATTGGTATACTCAAAAAAGCATCATTCACATATTTGTTATAGTGCAGCTATATCTTCCAAGGACAATCCTGTGCACTGAGAGATTACTTCAAAAGCTATACCCTGCTTTTTAAAATTTGCGGCAATAAGGCGTTGTTCTTCTGCTTTGCCTTCTGCTTTGCCCTCTACTTTACCTTTTTCAAATCCTTCCGTCAGTCCTTCTGCTTTGCCAGTCGCCCGTCCTGTCCGTATTCCACTATAATACAGCGTCTTTTCAACACTGATAATATCCCAGAACTTTTCATAGCCCAACAACTCCGCATCGCTAAAAGCCGACTCTTCCAATGCCGTCACAGCTTTCTTCACTTCCGGATTAGCCAGCAGTTCCTCGGGCACCTGGCGTGTATTCTCATCTATCTCCGTCAGGTAACGAAGCCACAGCACCTGCATTTTCTTTTCGGTGTAATTACGGGCATTGAACTTGGGAAGCTCCACAAATATCAACTGAAGCCCGTCGATTATCTTGTCCGAATTCTCCTCGTGCACCATGCGGTAGTAGTGGTAGTAGCCTTCCAGTTCAGGCTCGAAGATTTCGTTTACCAGGTTCAGAGAATACACCGGTTGCAACAGTTCGTACTGCTCGCCCACTTCAATCTGGCGCACGTACGCCTTGGAGGCATTGAACAACACCCGTTGCCTGAATTCGGGAGACCATACCATCTGCATCTCCACAATGAACTGACGCCCGTTCTTGTCCTTGCAACGTACGTCAACGATACTGTTCTTGCGTATGGGATTATCAGGAACCATTTCCGAAGGAAGGTATTCTATTTCCGTTATCTCCTGCTCGGCAGTAAGGGGGAGCAGGGCATTGAGCAAGCTCATCACCAGGTCGGGGTGTTCGCCGAACACACGTTTGAAAGTCAGGTCTGCTTTAGGATTTAAGTATTTCATAAGCAATCGCACGTTTATCTATGCAAAATTACATAAAAATCGGCTATTTGTATGCAGGTTGATATAAAAAACAAATCTTTTGCAACTCCATTTTGTCCATCATCATAGCAAATGAATAACAAGAATGTTCTTCCCTTAAGAAGCATTCCAAATATGGGATTGTATTATCAATTAAAAATTGTTCATTCATTTGCCTCTTTCATTATGGAGATTATTCCATTTCACCATTCAAATTCCTTTTTCTAACCTGCATAATTCATAGCAGCTTCTGATCTCCAGTATCACTTGTCCAGTTCAAGAGTTTGTATCGTCGGTTCGTCCCCTTTGATCTTTCTCTGTATTATCTTTCAGTTTCAATAGTTTCTTTTGTCAAATAGGCTCTCTTTTCGTCATCCTTTGCTCCTACTTCTTTGTTGTTACCCATGGATATCAGCCCGTTTGATTTGGTTTAAACAAGTATGATATGAAAATACGCTGTGTACAAGTGGGTGGTATATTACGCTGCTATCCGACGTAAGGTTTGCAGCATTTCTGCTCGATGTCGGTGTCCCTTGACAAAGTTAATTCGGATGATACTCTTACCTTCTTTAATCAGCACGGCACTCAACATGATGCGCTGAATAAAGCTTTCCATGGTAAAACCTTCCATGGAGGTATCTTTAAATGCAGTGTACTTTATCTGGTGGATCAGCACGTAAGCCGCGGCATAAAGAAACAGCCTGAACTGGTTGACTTTGAACTTGCCGCAGGACATGCGATCCGCCCGCAAGCATTTCAGGTCTTTTAAAAACTTATAAGAAGCTTCTCATAACGCTTTTCGAGCCATGAAGACCAGTGGGTTCAATATAGAAGACACTCATCTGACGCATTTGGACAGAATGGAGAGACTGTTTGCAATCATGGGCATAGCATTTACATGGGCATATCTGGTAGGAATATACAAGCATACCATGATTAAACCCATAAGAGAACTCGCACATGGAAGAAAGGCGAAGACACTATTCAAGTATGGACTCGAGGAGATTGCCAACACACTGATGAATCCATATTATAGACCAAAATTCGATATATTTAAAATTTTGTCATGTACTTAAATAGATTTCATTCAAACCATTTATAATCATTATCACCATGAAAGGTAAGTTCTCGCTGTCTACCGATGATTCTTTTGATACTTTTATACGAAAATTATAGAGAAGAAAGACAATGTATTGTCCAGTTGAAGCTCTTGCTTTTGTCTTATTTTCATTTGTAATTATCTGATTTATAGCGTTGTAGCTAACTTGTTTTTTGTCCGGTTCATTTTCTTGTTAAAGTGTGGTATTCTGTCTAACTTTGCCACATTCCAAGTTGGATGTTAGCTACATTTCAACTTGGATGCTGATACCGTATAGCATGAATCGTAACGGAGTAGCTATCTGTTGGGATGGATAAGGCGGAAGATTTCATTATTAATTTTAAATTTCTCATTATTATGAAGAAGATTTTGAATATTTCCGAAATGAAACAGGTATGTGGAGGAGCATTCCTTCAAGTCATTGTGGACCAGGTGAATTGTTATATACTTGTTCATGAAATGAAATGAAAATTCATACTTTGCAACGAACAAAACAAATTAAGTATTATGAAGTATGGAGAAACCTTCTGAAAAGGAGATGTTGCAAATTAAAGACAAAATACAGACCAATGGGTATGGACGAATGAGCGTGGATGATCCCCGTAGCCTTAGAGATTCCCCTCTACCGCCATCGCCAAACATATAAGCAAGAGTATACAAATCTATTCAAATAGTACAGTTCCATCCTGTATAAACTTGGGAGCAAATATAAAAAGGAGCAGAATGATAAAGGTTTTAATCTTGCCGGATTGAGTCTATGCATCATCTGCTCCCTAACCCCATAAAAAGGAGGTATGGCAAAGATACACATTTAGTTTTAAAAGACAATACGTTTGTCTATTCGTTGAAAGGATACATACAAAGATTTTTTTATATATAATATCTTTATCTAACGTATTAAACACATAAATATGAAGACTAATAAGATTATTTTAAGTTTAATATTCTTATCTCTATTCTCTTGTAGTCAAGAAGACTATGATTTAGGAATTGCAAATGTAGATCAACAAACTGATGTAGCCATAGAGAATGGGATATCTGTAACCGAAGATGGTTATTTGAATTTTTCGTCTGTCAATGTTCTTAACAATCTGATTTCAGACATTGAGCAGAATGAACAAATAGGAATAGCAAGTCATGCCACCTTAACCAGAGCGCTTAAATCAACAAGAGCAATATCAACGGAATTTCTTTCTGTTGCATCCTTGAGGAGGGAAATTGACGGATTGCCTCTAACTATCATAGATGAAGAACTTGATGATTTGGAAGAAATGACTATCAATGAATATAACCTAATGAAGGCCGAAGAACTTCTGATTGACCCTATACTGAGAGAGGTACTAGATACTACATTACGTGTTAGAATTGATGATAGATTTTATAAGATTACGGAACATGGGACATTTTCGTCTCCTGTAGGTAAAGAAACTTTATTAGAAAGAGAGATTAAACTGTTTGATCCTTCAATTAAAGATTTGAATGCTTCTGGGGCAGTAGTTGACTTAAGGAATGATATTTCTTTTATAAATACATTAAGAAGAGATGTAGATAATACCCAACTCCAAATAAATACGAATCCTTCGCCTTCATCAAGCACAACATATAATGGCGATTTTCATAATGGATACAATTGCACAACTTATAGTTGGAAAAACAATTCCATTTGGCAGAAGTTCTGGGATGAGATATTTGGGAAAGATGTATCAAAAGAGATCAACTTCGACAAAAAAAACAGAGTGCAAGTGGAAGTCTTTAATGTAAACTATGGATTTTATGCTTCATCCGGAATTAAAGTGAAGATGCAGAAGAGGAAGAAATTCTTATTTGTACCTTATTGGGTAGAGCAAAAAGCATCTAAAATAGCAGTAGGATTTAATAAATTGCATGGAGAAATGAAATATACAGACCCGGCTTCTTTCTCTGGAATACTTCCAGCAACAAATGCTCAATGGTCGGCATTTACTAGTACCATAGACGGTTTTGCACACAAATTTTTATTGGGATACGCTAAACTTGGCGTAATAAAAGATTGGACAGAAGACCTTTATGTATTTACGCAGCAAAGAGTTAATATTCCAGATTTGCCTATAGTTGGTACAGCCCCAACCCGTGATCATATAAACAAAGCATTTGAAATACCGGGCGATTATGTCTATAGTGAGTTAAAAAAGCTGACTGGCAAGTATGTATACACCCCACTAAGGAAACAAGTTCAACCTAAAGATCCAAGAGTGGCTTATTTAACATGGGGCTCTGCAACGAGTGTCTTCGATGAAAAAAGCAGGTCATACATTATAGGAGTAAAGGAATACGACAATATAGGTAGCAAAACAATTCGTTTTGACAGATCCGGTGGCTTTATTTTCTCTAACGGCATCATAACTGGATACACCCCAACCGAATTTGAAATAAAAGATTTGGATATGTTTGGAGCTTGTTATTTTAATGGCACTTGGAAAGGTATAAGATTCACCAAATAAAATTTATATTATTATGAAGAAGAAGCTTGTGTTATTTGCATTGTTGCTTTCTGCCACTTGTGTTTATGCGCAGAAACATAAAATCTGGGTAGGTGCAGAACTTGGTTATGGGGTTACATTATCTGACAAGGGCGACCTCTACGATATGTCGTATGCCGACCATAAAGACATGCGCATAGGGATGTTGAAATTGCTCGTTGGTTATTATGTTACTCCCGACCTTTCGCTGGGGGTTGGAGCAGGTTCCAGCAATTACAACCCGGGGACACTGAATATCTTGCCTGTTTTCTTGGATGTGAGGTACCATCCGTTTAAGAATAAACGGATTCTGCTGAATGGAGACATCGGTTGTGCATTTCTCACGCCGGCCGCTTACAAGAAAGGAAAACTTTTAATGGATTTCTCGGTGGGTTACAAAGTGTTAGACAAGAAAGTAAGTATTATCCCTGCAATCGGGTACAACTACTGTGGCTATGATGCAGGTATATCAGTCTCTGACAACATACCATTGAAGGATAGTCAGAACAAGCATTCTCTTTTTGTCAAAGTGGGTGTTATTTTCTAATTCAAACAACATATAGCATCCAAAAAAAAATAAAAACAGCATTAATCTAAACCACATTACGCGTGGTACGGTTCAACTCCGTATCATGCGTAATACAAATTCTATAAATCTTTACGCTGTTAATAAACGTTGACCATATTCTTTAAAAACGTGCCAAAGATTTATTAAAAATGCTATTGATGGTTATTAGTAAAGAGTTTTAAATTATTTTTTCGTGTTTTCACCATGTACCTTGTATCAGGATACCGGATATCAGGGCTACGCTCCTGAAGGGGGTAACAATCATACAACCCGTTAAGAAAAGCAAGGGAAAGGAACTCTCTGCCTGGCAAAAGGACTTCAACACGGAAGTCTCCTGGATTAGGGTACGTGTGGAGCATGCCATCGGCAGTGCCAAGGTAATGAGAATAGTCAAAGACGAATGTCGTCTCAGAGCCAACACGTTTGTGGAACGTATATTTGCCACATGTGCCGCTTTGCATAATCTGAAAATTAAAATCAAGCCGTGGACATACAAAAACTAATTTACGTAAATTCTAATATTGATTTTTCACGCCATTGTAGGAAACCCCAGAAGAACAATTTACATAAGAAATTAACCGAGAGAGGTATAAACTACAAAAGAAATAATGAAGCTGGTTTTCCCGTAAATCATCTATTTGCTACCACTTCGTGAGACTATAAAATCCGTCCCATGAGACTATAGAATTCATCTCACGGGACGGATTTTTTCATCCCACGGGATGAATTTCTTCGTCTCGTGAGATGAATTCTTTCGTCCCGTGGGATGGATACCGAGGCAAATCACGTGTTTGCACCACATATAGATGGTACTTTCACCGCATATATGTGGTTCGCGAACGGGATATAGATGGTGAAAACACGGGATATAGATGGTGCGCGAACCGCATATATCCCGTGCGAGAACCATATATATCCCGTCTAACAACTGTATTACAGCGAATTACAACCGGAGTAATGAAGCTGACAAACCAAAAGCTGTGTAGGTAAAAAAGCTGCATACACCCTAAAAAAGTTGCTGCCACCACTACTCTAACTCCGATGAATAAGGCGATACAGCGTGTGAGTGTAGGTATGCAAGTAAAAATGTAAAATCATGGGATATGCGCGCACACGCATACGCGCGCGTACATTATAATCTGCAACTGAAAACTCTGCTGAGACGACGAAGCAACCATTGACTCGGCAAAGGAAACAATCAAATAGCCAACAATCAGATTATTATTCAGGACTTACATCCTGTCCGGTACCTCAATCCCCAGCAGCCCCATACCAAGGCGAACTACTTTCGCCACATTCTCCGACAAAGCAAGGCGGAACACTTTTACTGCTTCGTTCTCTTCGCGCAGGATGCTGAAGTCATGGTAGAATTGATTATATTCTTTCACCAGTTCATACGTATAGTTGGCGATAATGGATGGGCTATAGTCTTCGCCCGCCTGCTTCACAATAGCTGCAAAGTCGGCAACTGCCTGAATAAGGCCTTCTTCTTTTTCGCTTAATTCAATGGCTGTGGGAAGCAAGGTAGGAGGCAATACAGAATGCTCGGGGATAACTATGCCTGCCTCAGCTGCTTTACGCAGTACGGATTGGATACGTGCATACGTATATTGAATGAATGGCCCGGTGTTCCCGTTAAAGTCGATTGATTCTTTCGGATTGAACGTCATATTCTTACGAGCATCCACCTTAAGGATGAAGTATTTCAAAGCACCCAAGCCAACGATACGGGCGATATTATCAGCTTCTTCCTGAGTCAAACCGTCTAACTTACCCAACTCATTAGAGGTTTCTTTGGCAGTACTTACCATTTCTGCTACTAAATCGTCGGCATCCACTACCGTACCCTCACGGCTCTTCATCTTTCCTTCGGGCAGTTCTACCATACCGTAAGAGAAGTGTACCAAACTCTTTCCCCACTCGAAACCAAGTTTATCAAGCAAGATGGAGAGTACCTGGAAATGATAATTCTGCTCGTTTCCTACAACATAAATCATCTTATCAATAGGGTAATCTGCAAAGCGAAGTTTGGCAGTACCGATATCTTGCGTCATATAAACGGAAGTGCCGTCGGCACGAAGCAACAGTTTATGATCCAAGCCTTCGGCGGTCAGGTCGGCCCATACAGAACCATCTTCTTTTTGGTAAAAGACACCCTTCGCAAGACCTTCCATTACTTTCTCTTTGCCTTCAAGGTAAGTGTTCGACTCATAATATATCTTATCAAAGCTGACTCCCAGCTTGCGGTAAGTCTCATTGAAGCCTTCATAGACCCAATTGTTCATCTTCTCCCAAAGTGCACGTACTTCCGGCTCACCGGCTTCCCATTTTATCAGCATTTCGCGGGCTTCATTCATCAGGGGAGAAGCGGCTTCGGCTTCCTCTTTCGTCATGCCCTTTTCCATAAGACCGGCAATTTCAGCTTTATAATGCTTGTCAAAAGCTACGTAATAGTCACCTACCAGATGGTCGCCCTTCTTACCGGAAGATTCAGGTGTTTCACCGTTACCATACTTCTGCCATGCCAGCATGGACTTACAGATATGAATACCTCTATCATTTACGATATTGGTTTTAACCACCTTGTTACCATTTGCCACAACAATATTCGCCAAAGCATTGCCCAGAAGATTGTTACGTACATGTCCCAAGTGAAGCGGTTTATTGGTGTTAGGCGAAGAGTATTCAATCATCACCAGCGGAGAATGATCCGTAGAAGCAATAATACCATATTGGGGATTGGAATGAATGCCGTTCAGCAATTCAATCCAGGCGGAAGAAGCGATTGTAAGGTTCAGGAAACCTTTGATAACGTTGAATGCGGCTACTGAAGGCTCGTTGGTTTTCAGATATTCCCCTATCTCCTGTGCGGTTTGTTCCGGTCCCTTCTTCGACATGCGCAGGAAAGGAAAAACTACCAGCGTGAGATGTCCTTCAAATTCTTTTTTGGTCTTTTGCAGTTGCACTTGTGCGACAGGCGCATCCTGTCCGTACAGTGCTTTGAGTCCGTCGATAACAGACTTCACCAGTTTATCTTCTATATTCATGATTAAAAGTATTTTCCGGGTGCAAAGATACTATGTTTTGGCGAATATATAATAATAAAGGAGACACTTGCGTATCTCCTTTATTATTATCTTCATTAACGTCCTTTATTCAACAGATTCAGCTAATTCCATTCCCGGCTTAAACTTTGCAACCTTTTTCGCAGGGATTGTGATTCTTTCTTTCGTTGAGGGGTTAATGCCTGTACGTTCTGCTCTCTCCGATACACAAAATGTACCAAAACCAACCAATGATACTCTATCACCGGCTTTCAGAGCATCTGCAATTGTCATCATCATGGCTTCCAAAGCCTTCTTTGAGTCCGCTTTCGTCAAACCGGACTTCTCTGCCATAGCACTAATAAGTTCTGACTTATTCATAAATACAAAAATTAAATAAATAAATTAATATGTTACATAGAAGATATCTACTTGATACTCACAAAGCTCTACAAAAATAGAGCAATATTTCTGAATAACAAATAAAAACATTGAAAATAAATTGGATTTTAGTAAAAAAGTGCAGAATAGAACGGTTTCTTTCTATTATAGAACAGAATTTATTCGTACTTTTGCCGAACTAAGCCAAAACAGAGTGCGCCTTCATATAATCAAGTGAACTCGTTCTTGTTTTCGGCTTATATTATAGTATCGCATGATGAATTAAAGAATAGATTATGAATACCATACCAACCATTACCAAGAACCTATTAATCATTAATGTACTGGCCTTTCTTGCAACCATTGTCGCTAAAACTTATGGTATTGATTTGACCCGTTATTTAGGGCTTCACTTCTTCCTTGCCGAAAATTTCAATGTGGCACAGCTCATCACATATATGTTTATGCATGGCGGGATTATGCATTTGCTTTTTAATATGTTTGCCCTGTGGATGTTTGGACGTATCTTAGAGCAGGTGTGGGGGCCGAAGCGTTTCCTGTTCTACTACCTGGTATGCGGTATTGGTGCAGGCCTTATTCAGGAAATCGTACAGTACATACATTATGAGATAGTGCTTTCCGCATACGACAATGTCGATATAGGCGGCTCCATCATTTCGATGAAAGAGTATCTTAATATAATGACTACCGTAGGAGCTTCCGGAGCTGTGTATGCCATTTTGTTAGGTTTCGGAATGTTATTCCCCAACCAACCTTTATTTATCTTTCCGCTTCCGTTCCCTATCAAAGCGAAATACTTCGTTATCATATATGCGTTGATTGAATTGTATTCCGGACTCGCAAATAATCCGAATGATAACGTGGCACACTTTGCGCACTTGGGCGGTATGGTATTCGGTTTCATATTGATTATATACTGGAGAAAAAAAGACAAAGGAAATGGCTTCTATTATAACTGACCTGAAAACTGCTTTTCGCAGAGGGAATATTTATATCCAGCTGATTTATATCAACGTGGGCGTTTTTATCGTCACTACGTTGACGGGAGTTATTCTGCAATTATTCAACCGCAGCCTCGACGGAGTATTCGAGTGGTTGGAGTTACCTGCATCGTTTACACGATTCACCGTACAGCCGTGGTCGCTGTTTTCTTATATGTTCATGCACGCAGGACTACTGCATATCCTGTTCAACATGCTATGGTTGTATTGGTTCGGCGCATTATTCCTCACATTCTTCTCAGCAAAGCATTTGCGGGGCGTTTATATTCTGGGAGGTATCTGCGGTGGTCTGCTTTACATGGCAGCGTATCATGTCTTTCCGTATTTCAGCAAAATGATTGATGATTCATTCATGTTGGGCGCATCGGCTTCGGTGCTTGCCATTGTAGCCGCCACAGCTTATCGTGAACCGAATTATCCGATACGGTTATTCCTGCTCGGCATGATACGTCTGAAATATCTGGCGCTTATCGTGATTGGTACAGACCTGTTATTCATTACATCCAGCAATGCGGGCGGACATATAGCCCACCTGGGTGGCGCTTTGGCAGGACTTTGTTTTGCCGCCGGGTTAAGTAAGGGTAAGGATCTGACAGCCTGGATCAATAAAATACTGGATGCTATCATTTCATTATTCAGTTTCAAACCACGTAAGCCGAAAATGAAAGTACATTATGGTAACAGTCGTCAGAAAGACTATGACTACAATGCCCATAAGAAAGCCCAGTCCGAAGAAATAGACCGTATTCTCGATAAATTGAAAAAATCCGGATACGAAAGTCTGACCACAGAAGAAAAGAAAAGTTTGTTTGACGCAAGCAAACGATAACGTTATTTATGGGAATAAAGCACATTGGTAAGTTAGTTGCGTACCTGATTTTAGCGGGCAACATTTTCTTTATAGGTTTGTTGCTTCTTGCCGCATACAGTCCGTATATAAAGCCGACTGCTCATCCCGTAGTATCCTGCCTCGGGCTAACATTTCCCATCTTCCTGATTATAAACGGTTGTTTCCTTATTTTCTGGCTGATTATCCGGCGATATAAATTCGCTTTATGTTCGTTGATCGGTTTCCTTTTGTGCTGTTCGCAAATACATACTTACCTGCCCATTAACTTCCATACAAGCAAGCTACCGGAAAATAGTTTCAAGATACTATCTTACAACGTTATGGGATTTGACGGAACCAGCAAGAAAAATGGGAAAAACCCTATTCTGGATTACCTGAAAAACAGCGGAGCGGATATTCTCTGTTTGCAGGAATATCAAACGAGGGAATCTCCCCGTTACCTAAGCCAGAAAGATGTTGAAAAAGCCTTGAAAGATTATCCTTATCATAGCATTCAGATAGCAGGTACCGGACGAGGACATACCAATCGGATAGCCTGTTATTCCAAATTCCCGATTCTTTCAACCCGCAAGCTGAACTATAAAAGCGACTATAACGGTTCCGTTGCCTATGAATTGAAATTGGGAGAAGATACCGTCCTGCTTATTAACAACCATCTGGAATCCAACAAACTGACCCCAAAAGATAAGGTGGTTTATGAAAGTATGCTCAAATCACCCGAAACGGAGAAAGTAAAAAGCGGCACACATTTGCTTGTTCGCAAGTTGGCGGAGGCTTCTTCCATCCGTGCTCCGCAGGCGGATTGTATTGCACGCGAAATAAAAGAATCACGATATCCTTATATAATCGTTTGCGGAGACTTCAACGATACTCCCATCTCATATTCTCACCGGGTTATCGGACAAAATCTAAACGATGCTTTCACCCAATCGGGACAGGGATTGGGTATTTCATATAATCAGAATAAATTCTATTTCCGGATTGACCATATTCTGGCAAGCAAGAATCTGAAACCATATAACTGTACGGTAGACCGATCGATAAAAGAGGTCGACCACTACCCGATATGGTGTTATCTGGAAAGAATTAAAAATTAAAAGACTGAAACATATCAATCAATACTTAATATCTAATACTTAAAGCTCATGTTTAAGAAGTGTATTTTTATTTTATCAGCAAGTTGTATGATGTACTCCTGCACTACAAAAACGGAATCGAATCCGTTTCTAACCGAATTCCAAACTGAGAATGGCGTACCGCCTTTCGATCAGATTAAACTGGAACATTACGAACCTGCTTTCCTGAAAGGAATAGAAGAGCAGAATGCAAATATTGATGCAATAGTTAATAACTCCGAAGCGCCGACCTTTGAGAATGTAATCGTCGCCCTCGACAACTGCTCCCCGATATTAGACCGGGTAAGCGGTGTTTTCTATAATATAACGGAAGCGGAAACAACAGAAGCGTTGACGGAACTGTCCATCAAACTGGCTCCCGTATTATCAGAACACAGTGATAACATTTCGCTGAACCAGGATCTCTTCAAGAAAGTGAATGACGTATTTCAACAGAAAGAGTCTTTGGGGCTTACTACCGAGCAACAACGTTTACTTGAAGAAACCTATAAAGATTTTGTGCGTTCCGGCGCAAATCTGTCACCCGAGAAACAAACGCGCCTTCGTGAGATCAATAAACAACTGTCTACATTGGGACTTACATTCAGCAATAACATTCTGAATGAGAATAACGCTTTCAAGTTATATATGGATAAGAAAGAAGATCTTGCCGGACTTCCCGAATGGTTCTGTCAAAGCGCCGCCGCCGAAGCAAAGAACGACAAACAAGAAGGCAAATGGCTGTTTACGTTGCACAACGCCAGTCGTATCCCCTTCCTGCAATATTCAGATAACCGTCCCTTGCGTGAAAAGATGTATAAGGCTTATATCAACCGCGGTAACAACAACGATAAAAACGATAACAAGAAAATCATCACGGATATCGTAAACCTCCGCCTCGAAAAGGCACAGTTGCTGGGCTTTGACTGTTACTCCAATTTCGTATTAGACAATACGATGGCTAAAAACTCGGCAACAGTCATGGATTTCCTGAACAACCTGTGGGGTTACTCTCTGCCGAAAGCAAAAGCTGAAGCCGCCGATTTACAAAAGCTAATGGACAAAGAAGGCAAGAACGAAAAACTGGAAGCATGGGACTGGTGGTATTATACCGAAAAACTGCGCAAAGAGAAATACAACCTTGAAGAAGATGAAATCAAACCTTACTTCAAGCTGGAAAATGTACGTGAAGGCGCTTTCGCTGTAGCCAACAAACTTTTTGGTATCACTCTTACAAAGATGGATAGTGTTCCCGTATATCATCCGGATGTGGAAGTTTTTGAAGTGAAAGATGCCGATGGTTCGCAACTGGGTATTTTCTATGTAGACTATTTCCCCCGTCCGGGTAAGAGCGGCGGTGCATGGATGAGCAACTACCGCGAGCAACAGGGAGACATTCGCCCGCTGGTTTGCAATGTATGCAGTTTCACCAAACCCGTAGGCGATACACCTTCCCTGCTTACAATCGATGAAGTGGAAACATTGTTCCATGAATTCGGGCATGGCCTGCACGGATTACTGACTAAATGTAACTACAAAGGCATATCCGGTACAAACGTAGCGCGCGACTTCGTTGAATTACCTTCTCAAATCAACGAACATTGGGCAACCGAACCCGAAGTTCTGAAAATGTACGCCAAACATTACCAGACGGGCGAAACCATCCCCGACAATCTCATTGAAAGGATTTTGAATCAGAAAACCTTTAATCAAGGCTTCATGACTACAGAGTTACTGGCTGCCGCCATTCTCGACATGAACCTGCACAATCTGACAGATACCCAAAACCTGGACGTCCTGGCTTATGAGAAAGAAGCTATGGATCAGTTAGGACTTATCCCCGAGATTGCCCCACGCTATCGTACCACCTACTTCAACCATATTATCGGTGGCTATGCAGCAGGTTATTACAGCTATCTGTGGGCAAACGTACTGGATAACGATGCCTTTGAAGCTTTCAAAGAACACGGCATCTTCGATAAGCAAACTGCCGAGCTATTCCGCTACAACGTACTGGAGAAAGGAAACAGCGAAGACCCTATGGTTCTTTATAAGAACTTCCGTGGAGCAGAGCCTCAACTGGAACCTATGTTGAAGAATCGCGGAATGAAGTAAAATAGAGAAACTGTTTTGAATTTATTCAGTTTTCTTCCAAGAGTTGTTTTTGAGGATATTTTTCTCTTTTTAAGAGGAACATAATAGGCTATTTCTTTGTCGCGTGCAAATATTTGAGTTCCTTTTACTTCTGAATGTGAAAAAAAAACTATATTTGCAGCCTTGTACATAAAAGAAATAATTAAAAAAGTAATCATAATAAATTAAAAGTAACATGCAAAACAAAGGATTTGTAAAGGTTTTTGCGATACTTCTCACACTGGTGTGTGTGTTCTATCTTTCCTTCTCTTTTGTGACCCGCCATTATACCAATAAGGCGAGAGAGCACGCAAAAGGCGATGTGAAAGTAGAGCAAGAATTTCTGGACTCCCTCTCAAATGAGAAAGTCTGGTTAGGTAACTATACGCTGAAACAATGTCGCGAAATGGAGATTAGTTTAGGTTTGGACTTAAAGGGTGGTATGAACGTCATCCTGGAAGTTTCCATACCCGATGTTATCAAAGCATTGGCGGATAACAAACCTGACGAAGCATTCAATCAAGCATTGGCAAATGCTGCCAAACTGTCTATTACGAGCCAGGACGATGTCATTAGCCTGTTCGTGAGAGAGTATCACAAGATTGCTCCGGATGCACGTCTCTCTGAGTTGTTTGCCACTCAGCAATTAAAAGACAAGGTTAACCAAAAGTCTTCTGACGCAGAAGTTGAAAAAGTATTGCGCGAAGAAGTAAAAGCAGCCGTTGATAATTCATACAATGTACTCCGTACACGTATCGACCGCTTTGGTGTAGTTCAACCCAACATCCAGAGCCTGGAAGACAAGATGGGACGTATCATGGTGGAACTTCCGGGTATCAAAGAACCTGAGCGTGTAAGAAAGTTACTTCAAGGTTCCGCTAATCTGGAATTCTGGGAAACATACAATGCAAGGGATGCTGCTCCTTATCTGCAAGCTGCTGATTCTAAATTGCGCAGCATTTTAGTTCATGAAACACCTGCTGACAGCGTTGCTGCCGACAGTACTACTGCCGCTCCTGCCGTAGCGCAAACTACCATCAGCACTGCCGACAGCCTCGCTGCCGCATTGAAAGGTGAAAGCGCCGCTCAGGCTGCCAATCTGGAACAATTCAAGAAAGAACATCCGTTGCTCGCTATCCTTCAGGTTAATGCCGGCGGACAAGGTCCTGTAGTAGGTTATGCCAACTATAAAGATACGGCTACAGTCAACAGATATCTTTCCATGAAAGAAATCCAGTCCGAACTGCCGAAAGACCTTCGCTTGAAATGGGGCGTTTCTGCTTTTGAGGGCGATCTGAAAGCACAGACTTTCGAACTCTATGCAATCCGCGCTACCGAACGTAACGGACGTGCTCCGCTGGAAGGTGACGTAATTGTTAACGCTTCAGATGAATACGACCAATGGGGTAAACCTGCGGTAAGTATGTCGATGAATACAGACGGTTCACGCCGCTGGGCTCAGTTGACTAAACAAAATATTAATAAGAGTATTGCTATTGTATTGGATGGCTATGTGTACTCTGCTCCGAACGTGAACAACGAAATTACCGGTGGTAACTCACAGATTACCGGTAACTTTACTCCCGAACAGGCAAAGGACTTGGCAAACGTGCTGAAATCCGGTAAGATGCCGGCGCCCGCACGTATTGTTCAGGAAGACATCGTAGGTCCGTCTTTGGGACAAGCTTCTATTAACGCAGGTGTATTCTCGTTTATAGTAGCATTGATTGTGTTGATGGCGTATATGTGCATCATGTACGGTTTCATTCCGGGTATGGTTGCCAACGGCGCTTTGGTACTGAACCTGTTCTTTACGCTGGGTATTCTTTCATCCTTCCAGGCAGCCCTGACGATGTCCGGTATTGCCGGTATGGTGTTAGCACTGGGTATGGCTGTGGATGCCAACGTATTGATTTACGAACGTACAAAAGAAGAGTTGCGTGCAGGCAAAGGCGTTAAGAAAGCTCTCGCAGACGGTTATTCCAATGCGTTCTCTGCTATCTTCGACTCCAACCTTACCTCTATCATTACGGGTATTATCCTGTTCAACTTCGGTACAGGTCCTATCCGCGGTTTCGCTACGACTTTGATTATCGGTATCCTTATTTCATTCTTTACCGCTGTGTTCATGACACGTCTGGTTTACGAATACTTTATGAACAAGGATAAATGGTTGAACCTGACTTTCACTTCCAAGGTTTCCAAGAATCTGATGGCAAATGTACATTTCGATTTTATGGGAGGAAACAAGAAGTGGTTTACTATTACAGGGGTTGCCGTTCTTATATGTATCGGTTCACTTACTGTACGCGGTTTAAGTCAGAGTATTGATTTCACCGGTGGACGTAACTTCAAGGTTCTCTTCGAGAATCCTGTAGAACCTGAACAAATACGCGAATTGATTTCCAGTAAGTTTGGTGATGCTAACGTTAGTGTAATTGCCATCGGTACGGATAACAGGACAGTACGTATCAGTACGAACTACCGGATAGAAGAAGAAGGTAGCAACGTTGACTCCGAAATAGAAGCATTCCTCTATGAAAGCCTGAAACCCGTACTGACCCAGAATATCTCTTTGGCAACATTCATTGACCGCGAGAATTATACGGGTGGCAGTATCGTCAGCTCACAGAAAGTAGGTCCCAGTATCGCTGATGATATCAAGACTTCCGCCATGTGGTCTGTTTTACTCGCTCTTATCGCAATCGGCTTGTACATCTTGCTCCGTTTCCGCAACATTGCGTACAGTGTAGGCTCTGTAGTCGCACTGACTTGTGATACATTGATGATCCTGGGTGTTTATTCACTCTGTTGGGGTTGGATGCCGTTCTCTTTGGAAATTGACCAGACATTCATCGGCGCTATCCTGACGGCTATCGGTTACTCCATCAACGACAAAGTGGTAATCTTTGACCGCGTACGCGAGTTCTTCGGCTTATATCCGAAGCGTGACAGAAAGCTGTTGTTCAACGATTCACTGAACACGACTCTGGCCCGTACCATCAATACTTCATTGAGTACATTGATCGTATTGCTGTCCATCTTCATTCTCGGTGGTGATTCTATCCGCAGCTTTGCTTTCGCTATGATTCTCGGTGTTGTAATCGGTACGCTTTCTTCTCTGTTCGTCGCTTCTCCTATCGCATATATAATGATGAAGAATAAGAAGATTGAGCCGGCTGCAGAAGTAGCTACTAAATAAGGAAGATATATTCAAGTTCAATAAAAAAGGGGAAGCCGGATTCGGCTTCCCCTTTTTTATTGAAC
>NZ_DBDF01000156.1:0-18485 GCF_002293435.1 Bacteroides sp. UBA939
GTACAGCGATAACCCCTTTAACTCCTGCAATATGAATAATACAGGTTTAGTCTACCCCCTACCTACTCCTCACCTACTCCTTGTCTATAGACAGGGAGAAAGGAAGGAGCAGGTAAGGAGCAGGTAAGGAGCAGATAGGTAGAAGATGAAGAGCGGGCAGGAATCCGAATTCCTAAAATTAATCAACCCAATCCCTCAAGCCCAACACCTCAAAACTCCGTCCGATACTCCTTCAATTCTTTCCGCAAAGCCAGCGCCTTTCCTTCGGTCAGTTCGTCAAGGAGCGCCCAGAAACGTTCACCATGATTCATTTCACGAGTATGAACCAGCTCATGCAGAAGCACATAATCTATCAAATGCTTAGGCAACAGCATCAAATAATAAGAGAGATTTATATTGCCGCGTGCCGAACAACTCCCCCAGCGAGAACCACTGGAAGTGATTTTCACGCCCTGGTAAGGCAGATTATACACCTGCGAAAACGCATATAGAACAGGTGGAAGGACAATCTTTGCATTACGCCGCAGAGCCTCTTCAATAACTTTTCGCAGCCACGCTTGCAATTGTTCGTCGGCAAAGTTCGCTCCCGGCGGACAGATAATCCGCATCGTGCCCAACTCCGAACGCGAAAGAAATCGTTCACCTTGCCCGCTTACCAGACTTAATTTGAAATATTCCGCATCAATCCGGAAATCCAAATCAATCAACGGACGATTACACTTCTGCCGGGCTACCCGTAAACGAGGGCGCAACTCCTCTAACGCATTCTTCACCTCCGCAAGCGTAACCCCCAAAGGTATGCTTATATGAATCGCATCTTCCCGCGTGCGAAAAGTCATGTGCCGGGCACGGGGATTCACTTTAATCAGCAAACGCCCCAATTCCTTATCTTCCAATACATTTTCCAAAGCAATAAAACTTTCTAATGAATAAATGGACAAATGAACGAAATATCTGAAAAAAAAAGAAATCTCACGCAACTTTTCTTGAGAAACCTGCGTCTAATAGAAAAATAAAAACAGTAATAATCAATAATCATAAAAACAGAAGGTCATGAAAAAGTTCGCCATTTTTATCGCATGTATCGGTTTAATCCTCAGTACAAGTGCCTGCTCGCAAAGTAAAAGTTACAATTCCGGAAGCTGGAACAGCAATAAAGTTGTCGCCAGCAAAAACTATGTAACGAAAGAGGTTAAAGTAGATAATTTCACCAGGCTCAGCGTTTCCGGAAGTCCGGACGTGATATTTACCCAGAAATCGGGAGGTCCTGAGGTGGAAATTTACACTTCGGACAACATTGTAGACCTGCTGGACATCAAAGTGAAAGACAACACTTTGTCGGTAGGTTTCAAGAGGAACGTCAATGTAACTTACAATAAGCTCGAAATACGCGTATCTGCCGAAATGCTGAACGGTGTTTACGTAGCAGGATCAGGAGATATAAACCTGAAAAACGGACTTAAGATCAATGAAAACTTAACTATCAGTATTGCAGGATCGGGAGATATCGAGGGTAGCAATATCCAATGCAACGACCTGAAGATATCAGTGGCAGGTTCGGGCGATATCACCACCAACAATATCACTTGCAACAACCTGAAAGTGACCGTATCAGGTTCGGGCGACATGGTATTGAGAAATGTAACTTCCACCGCTACGGAAGCAAGCGTGGCAGGTTCGGGAACGGCTGCCATTACAGGAACTACCGGAAACGCCTCTTACAGCGTATCAGGTTCGGGTGACCTCTTTACGGAAAACTACGAAGCCAAACGTGTCGATGCCAGTGTAGCAGGATCAGGCAACATCAAATGTTTTGTTACCGAATTTCTGAAAGCGCGCACCAGCGGTAGCGGCACCATAGGTTACAAGGGCAATCCGCAAGTGGATTATCCGAGAAGAGGCCTGCACAAACTTTAAAACCCTCTCTTTTATAAATTCAGTTATGTGAAAAGAATCGTTTTTCTGACACTTAACTATATGGAAGGCTTTTCTGAGAAAGCCTTCCATTTTTTATTTGTATGGCAAATACGGTGTGCGTATAGTGGCAGTAAAAAATAAAAGGGACACTGCATCTCGCGGCGTCCCAGTTATCTTAGTTAGTTATTTATAAGAAATTGAGAGAATTGAAACTTCACAGTCTCAAATTGTTGTTTTAATAAAGCACACTAACTATATTGTATTTAAAGCAAATGAAAATGTTATTTCTTTAACTCAACTTTCTTTTCCACGCGCTGCAAACTATCAAGTATTTGCTGCTCACTTGTAATTGTCACATCTCCCGAAAGGGCTACCGATGGCGCGGTAATTTGCTTACCGATGGTATCGACGGCGGCTACCTCTTTAATGTCATCAAAGAGTGAGTGTTGCATCACGTTACCTAAGAAAAGTACAATTGCCACTACTGCGGCGGCTTTGAACAACGGCATAAAGCGTGCAGTGAGCGTCAATCGCTTTGCCTTTACTACCGGAACTTCAACCTGGGCAAGCACACGGGCGTCGAAATCGTCACCTAAACCTGAAGCTTCCTCTTGCTGAAGCTGTTGATATAGAAACAAATCCCTGTAGCGAAGCAGATGTTCGGGAACATTGCTTCCGCCGAAAAAAGCACGCAACTGCGCCTCCTCCTCAAGAGAAGTTTCGCACTGCCAGTAGCGTTCCAAGAGTTGTTCTATATATTTACAGTCCATAACCTTCTATTTCTAAATACTGTTGCTTCACTTTCTGCCTCGCCCTAAAGAGATTTACCCTCACTTGGTCCTCCGTTAATTGCAGGATGACGGCAATTTCTTTATAGCTTTTCCCCTCTATATCGCGCAACTGCATAATCAGGCGCTGCGTTTGGGGAAGTTCATTAATCAATCGGTGGATTAACGTCATTCGTTCTTTCTCCACCAACAGATCATAAGGAGCGGATGCATCGGGAGTCTGTTCCATCTCAGGCGTTAGCTCTACAGTATGGGCGTCTTTCTTTTCGCTGCGGTCTATCGCCAGATTTCTTGCCACTGTCAGGCAATAAGCCTCAATAGAACCGAACTGCGCCCACTCGTCACGCTTGCTCCAGACTCTTATCATTGTTTCCTGTACAACATCTTCTGCTTCTGCCCTGTCGAAAGTAATCCGGAGAGCCAACCGAAAGAGTTTATCTTTCAGCGGAAGAATGTCATTCCGAAAACTGATTTCTTGCATCTCTATTAATAATGACGGTTAAGTATATGGAAAGTTACAGCTGCTCACTGTTTTTTTCTGATTATTTTTTGATGCGGGTTCCGCTATTCTCGTTAATTGCTGATGCTAAGGTTATTACCACCTCGGTGACTCCTGCATTCAAGGCTTCAAAAGAGTTCTCCAACTTGGGTATCATGCCTCCCTGAATAGTGCCGTCCGCCACATATTGCTCAAATTCAGCCGGAGTGATTTGCGGTATTACACTATCATCGTCGTTCTCATCACGAAGCACTCCCTTCTTTTCAAAACAGAATACCAACGTCACATCAAAGAGGGCGGCAAGCGCTTTCGCCGTTTCTCCGGCAATGGTGTCGGCATTTGTATTCAGCAGACTACCGGCGCCGTCGTGAGTCAAAGGAGCCATCACAGGCACTACTTCTTTATGAATCAGGTCGGCCAGAATTTCAGCGTTCACCTGCTTTACGTCGCCAACATAGCCATAGTCCACCTCTTTCACCGGGCGCTTTACCGAACGGATAACATTCATATCGGCGCCTGTCAACCCCAACGCATTGACGCCACGCGCCTGCAAACCGGCTACAATATTCTTGTTTACCAATCCACCGTACACCATTGTCACCACTTTCAGAGTTTCGGCATCAGTAATGCGCCGCCCGTTAACCATTTGGCTTTCAATACCCAGTTGGGCGGCAAGTTTCGTTGCCGAACGTCCTCCTCCGTGTACCAGTACCTTACGGCCTTCGATAGCTGCAAAATCATCCAACAATTTATGAAGGGTGGCTACCTCTTCCACGATTTTACCACCCACTTTAATTACGGTCAGTTTCTCTTTCATACGCTTATTCCAAATAAGTATATCCGTACAGACCTGAACGGTAGTTGGAAAGAAACTCTTTACCTTCTTCCAGTGAAATACGCCCTTCTTTCACGGATTGAGTCACCCAGGTTTCCAGCGTACGAACCAGCTTTTTAGGGTTATATTGTACATAATCAAGCACTTCCGCCACTGTTTCGCCATCTATCACCTGCTCAATGGAATATCCTTTTTCGCTGACGGAAACATGTACCGCATTCGTATCTCCGAAAAGATTGTGCATATCACCCAGAATTTCCTGATAAGCGCCCACTAAGAAAACGCCCATATAATAAGGTTCTTTGCTTTTCAGCGAGTGGGTAGGCAGATAGTGCGCCACGTTCTTGGTGGAAATGAAATTGGCTATCTTCCCATCCGAATCGCAAGTGATGTCCTGTAAAGTAGCCGAGCGGTCGGGACGTTCGTCCAAACGCTGAATAGGCATAATCGGGAATATCTGGTCGATAGCCCAGGAGTCGGGCAAAGACTGGAATAAGGAGAAGTTACAGAAATACTTATCCGCCAATAGCTTCGGTAAACCGCGAAGTTCATCGGGAGCATGTTTCAAACCGGCGGCTATCTGGTTTACTTCGCGCATGATAGACCAATAAAGGCGTTCAATCTGCGCACGCGTTTTCAAATCTACAATGCCGTGGCTAAACAAATCGAGCGCTTCTTCGCGTATCTGTTGCGCATCGTGCCAGGCTTCCAGCATTCTGTTCTGGTTCAGTGTGTCCCAGATGCCGTAGAGTTCCTGCACCAGTTCGTGGTCTTGTTCGGTAAGCTCTTCACTGTCATCCCATTCGGGCAAGGTAGTTGTTTCCAACACCTCAAAGATGAGCACAGAGTGATGGGCAGTCAAGGCTCGACCGCTTTCGGTTATTATATTCGGATGGGGGATACCATTCTTATCACTGGCATCTACTAACGTGGAGATGGAGTCGTTAACATATTCCTGAATGGAGTAATTGACACTGCTCTCACTGCTGGAAGAGCGTGTTCCATCGTAGTCAACACCCAATCCTCCGCCGATATCAACAAACTCTACTTTGAATCCCATGCCATGCAGCTGCACATAGAACTGGGATGCTTCACGAAGGGCAGTTTTAATGCGACGTATCTTTGTAACCTGGCTACCAATATGGAAATGTATCAATTTCAGACAATCTTGCATCCCTTTTGAACTCAAAAAGTCGAGAGCTTCGAGCAATTCGCTGGAAGTTAATCCAAATTTGCTTGCATCGCCTCCTGAATCTTCCCATTTGCCACTTCCGGAAGAAGCCAGCTTAATGCGAATGCCGATATTGGGTTTAACGTTCAGTTGCTTCGCCATCTTAGCAATCAATTTCAACTCGTTCATTTTTTCTACTACGAGAAAAATACGTTTACCCATCTTTTGAGCCAGCAACGCCAGCTCTATATAGCTTTCGTCCTTGTACCCGTTACAGATAATCAATGAGTCCGAATCCGAGTTAATAGCAATTACGGCGTGCAATTCGGGCTTCGAACCGGCTTCCAACCCGAGATTGAACTTCTTTCCGTGGCTGATAATTTCCTCTACCACCGGACGCATTTGGTTTACCTTGATGGGGTAGATGATAAAGTTCTCTGCTTTGTAATCGTATTCCTCGGCAGCCTGTTTAAAACATGAAGAAGTTTTCTCAATCCGATTATCCAGGATATCGGGGAAACGAATCAGCATGGGAGCTGACACGTCACGAAGCTGCAATTCGTCCACCAATTCTTTCAAATCGACACCGGCACCATTTTTACGAGGTGTTACTACTACATGACCCTTGTCATTGATACCAAAGTACGAAGTGCCCCAACCTGTAATGTTATAAAGCTCTTCTGAATCTTCAATACGCCATTTTCTCATTTTCTGTTACTGAAATGTTTGTTGTTTGACTTTCAACCTGCATTATTCATATTGTAGGAGTTAAAGGGGGTATCACCTCGGTAGATAACTTCTTTAACTACTCTAACTACTACAGTTATGAATAATTCAGGTTAGAGACTGTTTTGATTTTCCTTTTCTAAGTTATATCAGTTTCTTAATAGGGCAGCAAAAATACGACAAATCTTCAAATTTATTGCTTTCTTACCTGAAAATACACATTTGCAGGAGGTTAAAGCCCCAATAAGTTACGCAATTGTTGCACGGATTCTGTTATTTGCCGACGGTTTTCCAAATGTCCGGCATTAAAATGGTAACTTGCCTTATTATAATGCGGAGTGCGCTTTTCTAATGCATCCGTAATAAATGCACGCAGTTCGGCATCAGTTTTACCCCATAAGATAGGACGTTGTTGTGTGGCAACACGCAAACGGCGAAACAGAACATCGGGATGCACATCCAGAAAGACGGTCTGTCCATGTTGGTTCATATATTCCATGTTGTCAAAGAAACAGGGAGTACCTCCACCGGTGGAAATAATGACGTTTTCAAACTGGGCTACCTCGTGCAGCATGGCTTGTTCCATTTCACGAAAAGAGGCTTCTCCTCGCTCTGTGAACAGTTCACGTATGGATTTGTGAAAACGTTCTTCAATATACCAGTCCAAATCAATGAACGGTATATTCAGTTCGCGGGCAAAAGCCTTTCCTAAAGTTGTTTTACCGGCCCCCATGTAGCCGGTCAAAAAAATACGTACCATAAACACTTACCTTTGCGGACAAAGGTAAGCATAATTAACGAAATACCTTGATGCGTTCGCTCAGTTCTTTCACCTCTTTTTCACCCGGTTCGGCGGTAGGGGTTCCGAAAGGCATCTGCGCAATCAATTGCCAGGTATCGGGCAATTGCCATTCGTGCTGCACATCCTTGTCGATGAGCGGATTATAGTGTTGCAATGAAACTCCCAAACCTTTGTCTTCGAGCATCGTCCAGATAGCCAACTGATGCATGGCAGAGGTTTGTTGCGACCAGACGGGGAAGTTTTCGCTATAAGTGGGGAACGACTTTTGCAATTCCGCCACAATGGACTGATCCTCAAAAAACAGGATTGTACCGTAACCGCAAGAAAACGAGCCGTCTATTTTTTGTTCGGTCTGCTTGAAGCGCTCTTCGGGCAGGCGTTCTTTCAACCGGTTCTTTACAATATCCCATAACTTCCGGTGTTCGTCGCCCAGCAGCAGGACAACTCTTGTGGTCTGTGAATTAAATGCCGAAGGCACATTCTTTACTGCTGTGCGGAGGATATGCACAATCTCTTCATCCAACACCGGAGAATCGTTACTAATAGAATAATAAGTGCGCCGGTGTTCCAACGCCTCGGCAAATGTTCGTTGTCTAATCATATTAAGCCCTTTCTTTTCATTAATTATCACTTTAGAGGCTGCTTTTGAGTTTATTCAAAACAGATTCTAAGCTGTGTGTAGTGAAACAAATGAAAGAAATAGATTGTTCAGAATACCCGAACACTAAAGGACTTCCCCTTTAAGGTATGACTGGTACAGATAATCGGGATTCTCAAAATACAGACTACTATTAAAATTCTCTATCCCACGCGAAAGCCATGAATTATATACTTCAATAAGCGTCTCAATAGGTTTCTTATCCTGCTTACTACAGAGTTCAATGATCAGTCGCTTGTACACTTTCCCTATATCCCAATGAGTAGGGATTGCATATTTAGCAGCGGCAATATTGTCGAACATCCCTGTTTCAATATCACAGGCATCAATAAGCTCGTCAGTCACTTTATCAATGTTTTCACTATGATAGACATCTGCCAATTCATAAATATGCTGCAGTTTCTTCTTTCCTATGGCATTTACTACCACATTCCGGTGATTTTTAGTCTTTCTGCTGATGTATTCAATCAGACTACAAACAAAAAACAAATCATTGTACTCTTTCTTTTCTCGCCCTATCATAGTCATACCTCCTCGCTCTTAATAAAAGTGATGGATTTCAACGCTTCCGATGTGCAAAAGTTCACCTGATGAGTCGGATGCTTGAACTTTGCCAACACCCAGAATTGTTCCCTTGTCAGCACTCCGTTTATGAAATCTGATATATAATTATAGATTTGGTCATTCGCCATCGCTCCGATTACAACATCATAATGATGCTTCACTCCATTACGGCAGTTCACTATAAAATCAAGCCATTCTTCGGTCATTTCTGCAAAATGCAGAACGTCCAACACCGGGTTTAGTTCAAAATTATAAATACTGACTATCGGCGTTTCATAACGCTTTGCCCAACGAACAGCCTGTTCTTTCAGTTCTGTACAGTAAAAACCCACACCGAAATCCTTAGCATATCTGCCTTCTATTATTTCGGGAGTTTCTACCGGACAATATTCACCGTGATATATTTCCATAATTTCTAAACATTAGCTTAATAAATGCCTCGTTATAATTAGTTTACATTATAAACGCTAATTTAACGGAGAATTGATACGCGGACGACACGGATTAAACGGATGAACGCGGATTATCTCTATTAAGCATTCACACCTCCTGAATTTGCATTTAAGAAAAAGAATCCGCGTTCATCCGTCTAATCCGTGTCGTCCGCGTACCCATTCTCATCACTAAATTCTCATTTATAAGACTAATTTTAAACCATTACTTGACACAGTGAAAGATAAGGATTATCCGATTTTCAGCAAAACATTTGCTCTTTTTTCTCTGCATAATCTTCTTTCCCCGCTTCAGAATAAGCCAAACTGCACCTTATCAATAAAAAAATTAAGCATGCTTATTTTGTACTGCCTCCGGTTTACATTACCTTTGCATCTGATATGGGAAAGGAGAAATTTTACGTCGTATGGGTAGGCGTCAATCCGGGCATTTATACTTCCTGGACAGACTGCCAGTTGCAAATCAAAGGTTACAAAGGAGCGAGGTTCAAATCGTTCGGAACGCACGAGGAAGCCGAAAAAGCCTTTGCCTCTTCTCCGTATGAATATACCAAACGGGCACCTGCCACTACTCCCACTCCCAGGAAGGATGTCGATGCCCCTCTCCCCGCTTGCGTAGCAGAGAATAGCCTTGCAGTAGATGCCGCCTGTAGTGGCAATCCCGGAGCAATGGAATACCGGGGTGTGCATGTGGCAAGCCGGCAACAAGTGTTTCACTTCGGCCCGGTGTACGGCACAAACAATATAGGCGAGTTTCTCGCCATCGTCCACGGACTTGCTTTGCTGAAGCAGAAAGGATTCGATATGCCCATCTACAGCGACAGCGTGAATGCCATCAGCTGGATAAAGCAAAAGAAATGCAAGACAAAACTCCCACGCGAACCCAAGACGGAAGAACTCTTCAAACTGATAGAGCGCGCCGAAAAGTGGCTACGCGAAAATACCTATACTACCCAAATCATGAAATGGGAAACTAAACAGTGGGGAGAAATACCCGCTGACTTCGGAAGGAAATAAAACCTCTCGCTTTCATTCTCTGCTTGACTGCATCATTCGGAGGAGGTGTCGCATTTAAGATTTGAACTCAGAACTCTTTCGCACATACGCGTATGTATATCATGACTCGCCTCGCGCGCGCGTACGCGTATCCCGGAGTTTATACTTTTACCTACACACTTACACTCATGCCTCGCATCGCCTTGTTCATCGGCACTAGAGTAGTGGTGGCAGTAACTTTTCAGAATGTATGCAATCTTTTTACCTACACAGCACAAAACAACTATATTCCCCTCATTATCTTATAGTTATAGCCTTCTCTGCACAAAAATAGAGTATTTCAGCAACCTCTCATTTTCCTGTTTTTCTCTTCATAAAGAGAGCTTTTCGTAGCAATCAAACAATATTGCCATAGCTCTTTGTTGTTACACACCTGTCCTTTCAGTGACGTTCGGAGCAGGCATTGGTTATGTTAATCGCCTATGTTATTGCATTCACTCTTTATGTCTCTTGCTTTTAGAGCCAATACTTTAGATTTGCCCACAATTGTGGAGTATATATTTCACAGTCGTGGTTCATGTGATTCACATATATAAAGCATCTGTTTCACAATCGTGGTTAAATATAAAATAAGAATACGAAAGAAAGAAGGCATAAGCCATCCCGTTCTACCTTACAGTTGATGAACTATGGAATAAATGCGCCCGGTCTTATCATTATGCCACAAAACAAGGTTTTATCAAATCTTGCCCGTATCATTTCAGATGGCAGAATAAAGAAGATGAGAAAATCCATCGTTTGTTTGAACAAAATAATTATATTTGCGTCAAACGGAATAAATTAAATGAAAACATGTAAGGTGATGACAGATAGAGAAATAGAAGATAGAATGATATTTGCCTCTTCCTGTGTGGAAAGTGCGGCACGTGCATTGGGCATATCAGCCAAGGAAGCGTATCAGCGCATGAAGCGAGTCAACCTTATCAATGGATATATTTTGAAGCACTATGAGGTTATTCACAGTGAAAGCCGCAAGCATGTGACTGAAGATGTAGTGGGCTGCTTGCTGGATTGGGAACAACGAAAATTAGGAAAAGAGGCATAGGAAAACTTTAACCGAATATGCTAAGCGATATACTAATGTGGAACAAGATTGGTCGCATAGTCACCCTTGCAGCCAAGCAATTGAACATCGAACCGGAAAGAGCATTCGATGTATTTTATGAATCAAAGATATGTGAACGACTTCATGACTCCAAGGATTATCTCTACATGATGGGAGACCATTATATTGTAGATGAACTTGTGTTGGATTTGCAATCTCCACTACGAGCAATACCTATTACTCCGCCATCTTCACTTGAGAGACTCGGATATCATAGCAATATGGAAAAGAAAAATGATACTGTCTAACAACACTTTTTCATTTTCACCATTGGAGTTGATTGCTATTCACCCCGCCTTTTTACAGGCATTTACAAGTTTGCCGGGAAAATTCGCGACTATAACATTACAAAAGCCGAATGGGTGCTGAATGGGAAAACGGAGCCTTATTCCGATTACGAATTGATTAGTACCACGCCTGATTACGACTTTGCAGGACAAATAAGAAGCCCCATTGATAGTACAAACATTAAGGCATTGATTGAGAGCGCATTAACAAACAGAATCAATGACCGCGAAATGTTTATGAAAGGCATCGATTACTCGTACTATTATGAAGAAGATGAATAGTTAGTTATCTGAATGGGAATCCGCAAACAGCACCTTCTTCAATTTCTGGTACAAGAAAGACAGCACAAGCAGCATAACGCCCAGCAGGATAAAGACAATAATCTTTCCGACTGTTGGCAACAGCCACAAATCGACAATGACCAATTTTAACAGAACAACGCCGAAAACTGCCAGGCTAATCATACGCAATATCTTCAGATGCAGACGCATCCCCAAAGACATCTGGACAAACCCTGCAATACCTAAAGAAATAGATAAAGCAGCACTCAACTCTTCTTCCCAACCAAGCAGATGCAACATATTATTAACAGCAACCGCAAACAGAATCGTGGAAGCAACCCCCACAAACGAAGTCATCAGGTTCGAACTTTTCTGCCGGAAGTCAAACGAACGATAGTAACAGGCAGCCAACAGGAACAAATGAATAATTACAACTGCTAATGTCGCCCATTGTAGCATAAGCAGCACTGAACCACCATAGCCATTGGATAGCCACGATAACCGGACGAACAAACAAAGGGAAAGTCCGACTGATATTGCATAAATAGTTTTATAAGTATCTATGCCAAAACGTTTCCTCAATCCTACCAGCAACAACAGTAATGTCAGACAGGTAAACGCCAGGCAAACAGCATTCATCAAGGAAGAATCATCAATATTCAAATAGAAGTCAACAATAAACGAGAGGTAGATAATGCCGCATCCCGCTAACCAAGCTATCGCATTAAAAGGAACATAAGGCATCTTCGATGTTGCCGTGAATAAAGCCTTCCGGCGTTCCATCAACCAGGCAAAAACGCCAAACGCCACGCCGGTAAATATCCCGGTTGTAAACGTTCCGTTCAACAGCAACGAACGGGCAGTATTATCAACCATTGCATTCGTTATATCCATGAGGAAAGAAAGAACCGTCAGCCAAAGAAGTGCCTGTATGAAACGAACGTACACCGGTTGCCGGAACCGGATAAAAAGCCAAAGAAGAACCACCACTTCCGTCGCCCATAGCAAAGTAATGAAAGTTCCATCCAACTGAACAGGTACGCTGAGCGACGCAAAAGTCAGAAACATTCCGTTCAACAGCGTAAACAACAATCCCTTATCGGCTTTCCGCTTACGCACAATAAATGCGATAAGCACGTTCACCAATGCGATAAACAATGTGAATGCCCCTTTGATATTATAAGCCAACTGCCACTCACGCAAATACCATAAAGCAAAAAGGAGATACAGGAAATTATTCAATACTACGACAATCAGCAGCAGTTGGTTGATTTTACCGCCCTTCGTACGTACTATGATAATGATCGGTAACAGAAATATCAGAAAAAACAATGTAGCAAAAAGCAACAGGTTAACCAACTGCCCACTCTGTGCGGAATCCAGATCCGTCACCAGCGAGTAGCCCAGCATAATCAAATAGGTTGCAGTAAAACAGATAATCGGCAGTTCTCCCCACTTCTTGTATATCGACAATCCGAACATTCCCATATTCAGGATAGTCAGGTAAGTGAACAAGACCAGATAATTCCCCGCTCCGTTGCTAACCAGGAAAGGGGAGATAAAACCACCTACCAATGCAATGACCGCCAGTTCACGATGATTATAAAAGACAGCGAGAAGTGACATGAATACTGTCAGCACCACAAGTATGATAAAAGCGGCGGTCTGACTGAACAAACCATAATAATGATAGGCCATGCTCACCGTCACATAGAAGATTGCAAACGCTCCTCCTGCCAACAGGGAACTGAATGTACGATAAGTCCCCTTAAGTCGTTGTGACAAAAGCAGTAACCCGCTACCGACAACAAATCCGAGTACTGTGCGGAATACTTCATTGATCCAGTTCTTGTCAATCGCATACTTGACAAACAATCCCATACCGACAACTAACACCAGGATACCGATTTTACCGAACAGATTCTCTCCTATATATTTTTCGTAATCAACTTTTCTCTTCTTGTTGGTAAACGCGGACGGTTTGACGACAGGCTGGAGAATAATCTTTTCCTCCGGCTTAGCAGTAGCAACCTGTTTTTCCGGCTTACCATCCACAACCGTCTCTACAATCCGGACAGGAGAGTCCTCCTCTCTATCTACCGCAACAGACACGTTCTCCGTTGTTTCCACAGGTTCTTCTATCGGCTTCTCAATCGTTGTCCTGACTACTTGCTCACGGACTTCCTCTACAGGATTGGCTCCGGCCTGGCTTACTTTGGCTTGTTGTTTTTTAAGCGCTTCCAACTGAGCCTCAATTTCTTTTCGGAAATCGTGCAAATCTTTCTGCAAAGAATCTATGTGAGTTTTTACCCTACTTATGTGAGAATGCAGGTTAATCCATGCAACTATAATCAGTATAACAAGTAAAACTTCCATAATCTTCAATTAATGTACGCCAAGGTACGGATTGATTTTAAGCCAAAGACTGCATATCATTCAAGCGCTTGTAGTATCCGTTTTTCTCCAACAAGGCTTCATGTTTGCCGCGTTCCACGATTTCTCCTTCATAGAGCACGCAGATTTCATCCGCATTCTTGATCGTAGAGAGGCGGTGGGCAATGGCAATCGTTGTCCGGGTTTTCATCAAGCGTTCCAAAGCCTCCTGCACCAGGCGTTCGGATTCCGTATCAAGGGCAGAAGTAGCCTCATCCAGAATAAGTATAGGCGGATTCTTCAATATGGCGCGGGCAATACTGATGCGCTGGCGCTGTCCGCCGGAGAGCTTGCCGCCACGGTCACCGATATTCGTATCGTACCCATGTTCCGTTTCCATGATAAAGTCGTGGGCATTCGCTATTTTTGCTGCTTCAATAACGTCTTCCAATGTAGCATTCTCCACACCAAAAGCTATGTTATTAAAGAAAGTGTCATTGAACAGGATAGCCTCCTGGTTTACATTCCCTATCAAACCACGCAAATCGTGAATACGGAAATTCTTGATATTAACACCATCAATCATGATTTCGCCCAAATGTATGTCATGATAACGCGGTAACAAATCAACCAATGTTGACTTACCCGAACCGGACTGCCCGACCAGCGCAATCGTCCGCCCTTTGGGAACAGCAAGATTGATATGCTTCAACACTTCCCTCTTTCCATCGTAGCTGAAAGAAACGTCCTTAAACTCAATCTTATCATTCATCCCATGCAGAGGAAGCGGATTTGCAGGTTCCTTAATCGGATTCTCCGCTTTTAAGATTTTATCCACACGCTCCATGGACGCCAACCCCTTCGGAATATTGTATCCTGCCTTAGCAAAATCCTTTAACGGATTGATGATACTGTACAGAATAACCATATAGAAAATAAATGTGGAAGCGTTAATTGACGACGAATTATCCCCTAAAATCAACAGACCGCCAAACCAAAGGACAAACACAATCAGAATCGTACCCAGGAGTTCACTCATAGGATGGGCCAATGCCTGACGAACAGCCACTTTATTGGTTGCATTGCGCAGTTCGTTGCTGCACCTCGAGAAACGGTCTACCATTTTGTCTTCTGCAATGAACGCTTTGATTATACGCAAACCGCCCAGCGTTTCTTCCAGCTGCGACATCGTGTCACTCCATTTACTCTGGGCTTCCAAAGATTTACGTTTCAGTTTCCTGCCGACTTTCCCCATTACCCAAGCCATTCCGGGCAATACCAATACAGTGAATAACGTTAATTGCCAACTGGTTATAATCAACGTTGTGAAATAGGAAAGAATCAAAATCGGATTCTTCAACAACATGTCCAACGAACTGGTAATAGAGTTCTCTATTTCTCCCACGTCGCCGCTCATACGGGCAATGATATCTCCTTTCCTTTCCTGAGAAAAGAATCCAAGCGGCAGATGCATTACTTTAGAGTAAACCAGGACACGGATATCACGAACAACTCCCGTACGTAGAGGAACCATAATAGCCGAAGAGCCGAAATAGCAGGAGGTTTTCAACATGGTCATGAATGCAAGAGAAAGCCCGATAAATAACAAGGTCATCGTCGACCCATAAGAATCTATCATTTGAGTGACATAGTAATAGAAATTGTTTATGGCAACACTTTTCACATCGTCACTGCCCCACTCCATGTATTGATATACCTGGTCGTTTTCACCTGTCTTGAACAGGATATTCAAAATAGGGATTAGTAAAGTAAATGAAAACACATTGAATACAGCCGATAAGATATTGAGCACAATCGCCCATCCTATGTATTTCTTATAAGGCGATACAAAACGTCGCATCAATTGCAGGAATTCTTTCATTACATGTTATTTAATGAGTTAAGGGTGCAAATATACAAGAAAATCATTGAACAAAATAGAATAAAAAGGATAATTAACGCGAATTATCCGCTATGCAACCATAAACAATGTAGAATATGCTCTAAAGAAAAAAATAGAATAAAAGACAACCTGTCTGCTGTGTTTGCATCGGAAATTTTACATAAATCAATAAAATCCATGCAGTATTTAAGTTAATATCTCATTTACTTGTTATATTTGCATTTGGAAATTTTATATAATCAATAAAAAACGGGGAAGCAGAAAGAATGAATAAGATTGCATTTGTTGTTGTAAGGTATGGAGAGGGTATCAATGGAGGAGCGGAATATCATTGCAAAATGCTTGCCGAAAGATTAGTGTGCAATTATCAGGTAGAAGTACTAACTACTTGCGTAAAGAATTATAAGACCGGCGGAAATGAATACCCTGAAGGAGAAGAATACATTAATGGGGTTCTTGTCCGCCGATTCAAAGTAGAGCCTGTTAACGAAGAGATGAAGCTTAGCTTTGTTAAGAAAGCCCGCAAAGCCTTCAAACTCAGAAAAGCCTTATATAAAGTCCGCCTTCTTGCTCCTCTATCTACTTTATTCCCTGTTTGGACTTACAGGCAGAAATGGGAAATAGACATGCATAAAAGCAGTGTATTCTATTCTCCTTCCCTCTTTTCTTTTATTAAAGAACATAAAGCTGACTACAAAGTATTTATCCCTTTCACGATAGACTATCCGCTTGCGTACTATACAGCACAATATGCGCCGGAGAAAACGATCATTATCCCAACCCTGCATTACCACCAGGCTGCTTTCCGATCGATTCAGACTCATATTTTCACCAAGGTTGCCTATATCGGTTTCAACACTCGTGCCGAAGAAAAACTTGCCCAACGTACCTTCGGTCCTTTCATGTCACCTCATGGCATTATTAGTGTAGGATACGAATTGACTCCCCCAGCCGATTGGAATACCACATCTTCAAAATATCAACTTCCTCCGGAATATTTGTTATATGTTGGAAGAGTGGCTTCTAACAAGCTACATGATATCTTTGATTATTTCATCACCTATAAAGAAAGATATAAAGACTCACAACTAAAATTCGTTGTAGTAGGCGGATTGTTCTGTGAAACTTATCAGCATCCGGATATTATATACACGGGATTTGTTGACGAGGCTGAAAAGACTGCAATCATAGAACATGCAAAGATAGTAATCAACCCCTCCAGATTTGAGAGTTTGTCACTCATTCTACTTGAAGCTATGAGCTTGAAAAAGGCAATGTTGGTCAACGGACGTTGCAACGTTCTCAAAGAGCACTGCAAGAAGAGCAAGTACGCCGCATTGCCTTACTCCAACAGGCAAGAGTTCATGAAACAATTGCATAGAGTTGATTCTTCCGAGGAGTTAAGAACAGAGATGGGAGAAAAAGGCTTCAATTATATCCGGGAAAATTACAACTGGGATTTAATAATGCAAAGACTTACAAATTGTATTGAGCGCATTTCTGCGCAAAATGTTTAGTTTGCATTATTCATACTGCAGGTTGAAGCATCGGAATCCCGGAGCCAAGGTTGACATCTCCCAAACTGCCTCCAAACCCAACAGCCGTTTTATTGAGAATTACACCTCCGGATAAGCCGGCTGTTCATGGTTTCCATCCTTGATGGTTTTCAGTTGGAAGAGTTTGTCAACCAGAAACAAGTCTTCGGGGTAGGTTACCTTCATGTTGAAGTTCTCGCCCGGCACAATGTAGACAGGAATCTCCGGCAAGTATTTCAGGATTACGCCGCAATCATCTGTGGTTTTAAAGCCCGGGTCTTGCAGTGCCAGTTCGTAGGCGCGCTTGATTACGCCACGCTTGAAACATTGAGGAGTTTGTACGTTCCTTAATACCGCACGGTCAGGTATAGCCTTGATTGTATTCTGCTCCGTGACTTCAATTATTGTATCAGTTGCCGGTATTGCTACACTTACGGCAGAATAAGAATCCAGCGCCACTACACAGTCTGCAATAATCCTGTCGTTTACCAACGGGCGGACGGCATCATGGAAAAGAAGGTTTATATCATCGTCATTATAAGCGCAGATAGCTGCCAGACTGGAGTGATAGCGTTCCTTTCCACCGCAAAGTATCTTTTTGACCTTCACCCATTGGTTGTTCAGTACAATCTGCTCCATATCCGTAATGTAATCCGGGTTACAGACAACGGCTATCTCATCAATCAAATCGCAATGCTCAAACACATCAAGGGTGTGTTCGATGATTTTCCTTCCTGCGACCTTTAGGAATTGTTTGGGCAAGTCTCCTCCCAATCGATGGCCTGCTCCACCGGCTAAAATTACAGCTACATTCATTGTCTATAAATTAAATTCTGTTACGTCCCCAGAGGCTGTATTGTTCATACCGCAGGAGTTAACCTGTAGTGTTCATACCGCAGTCTCTCAAGCACAGCGCAAAGATAACGCTCTTTCCGAAACTGACCTAACGAAAACAGGGTTTTGGAATAACCACGCCAGGACACCTTCCAGGGCATGAACGGTGCTTACCGGGGCACGATCGGTGCTTGCCGGGGCACGATAAGTACTTACCGGAGCATGAAGAATAACCTTTCCGGGTATGATTAAGGATAATCTTAAAAAATCTTCCTCCTTCTCTTTCCTCTCTCCTTCCTCTTCAGCGAACTTCCGGTTCGCGTCTTCCGAGTTCCCCTTCGGGGGGAACTATAGAGGAGGGGGAATTTATGCTATGCTATGCTGTGCTATGCTATGTGTACCAGATGTTACATTTTGAGGGATTAATGTTACATTTTGGGGGATAAATGTTACGCTTTCGACCTCCGTAATACATTCGTCCTGATTCTTTTTACCGCGATAGACAGGGGAGTCTTCCTTTGCAATCTCCTTGCTCCCAGACACTTCTCCGTCTGCAAGCAGGCAGTAGCCGGTGTCTAAGTGTGAAATATTCCGCCGACGGGTACTGTTTTGGTACATGCTCGCCGAGATTTCTTCGTAAAACAAACGGTCGGCACGTCATCCTGAGTGGTCACTATAATAAATATAGAACAATTCGA
>NZ_DBDF01000156.1:18528-19152 GCF_002293435.1 Bacteroides sp. UBA939
GAAATAATCCAACCCTTTTTTCTTTATTCTTGCCATACAATTTAGTGGTAGATGTTTTTGTTGTTGATGAAGTTTATAATTAAGTCTGTAAATCTATAGTCAGGATTCCCGTCGTTCTTCCTCTTCCTTTATTCTCTTCTTTTTGCGCTCCACGATGAGCCTCACTCTTTGGCGGGCATTCCGGATAAGCTGTAAACGCGTTTCGCGGTCTTCAATCTGTGTAATGACGGGATATGGAAGGCGTTCGGGCGGTATGCCAGTGGATAGTTTTTCCTTTTTGTAGCGCTTGTGATTGATTGCTTTTCGACACTGTTTGCAATATTTATCGGGCTGAAGGGTGGTTCTGTTTACATAGAAAGAGTCCAAAGGGAGTGCCTGGTTGCAATACTTGCAGGTGTGGAGAAGAGAGGGACTTGATGTTGGCAGAGAGTTTTCTGTTTTCATAATACTTGTTTTATTTTAGTTTTATAAGAATGAATAGTCGGGCTGGTGGGTATATATGTTCAGCGCGGTGAGTATATATGTCCACCGCGGTGGAGCTATATGGCCAGCACGGTGAGTATCTATGTCCAGCACGGTGGGTATATATGTCCACCATGGTGGTGAGTGCCCTTTTGGGATGGT
>NZ_DBDF01000018.1 GCF_002293435.1 Bacteroides sp. UBA939
GAGGAGGAGAAGCAAGTTACTCCCACTAATCACATGCATTAATCACTAATAAATTGTCATTTATCTTACAGCATGAATAATGCAGGTTAGAACTAAAATCAGGGCAACTGTGTCAAAAGGTTTATTTCTGCAGGTATCGCTATGAACTGATTCTGTTTAGCCTGTTATTTAGCGACTGTTTATAATAGATCTATCTCTGTGATTGCATAAATCTTTTCGTTCGACGGCTGTCGAATGATTATGCGATATATGTCGAATAATTATTCGACGGCTGTCGAACGCAAATTCGACAACCGTCGAACGAAAAGATTTATGCAAAACAAATATTAGTTCTTGGCGAACGAAGAACTAAATCTTAGTGAATCAACAATTAGTATGACGAAGAACCTAAAAATCCGGTGCATGAAATCAGGAGAAGTATAAAATAAAATCAGACTCTTAGAAAATCAAGACGGTTTCTTATTTCGGGAAAGAAAAAATAGATTTATATTTGTAGACTATTATGCGCTATTTACAAAATCCGGTATGAAGAAAGGTTTTTATTATGCAATATTTACTATTGCCATGCTTGCATTGGCTTCCTGTTCCGCCACCAAATATGTGCCCAACGGTTCGTATTTGTTGGATGAAGTGCGCATACATACGGATAATAAAGATGTAAAGCCTTCTAATTTGTCTATATATGTTCGTCAAAATCCCAATTCCAAGTGGTTTAGTCTGGTGAAGACACAGTTGTACATTTACAACTGGTCGGGACGTGACTCTACTCGTTGGGTAAATCGAGCTTTACGCAGATTGGGAGATGCCCCTGTAATTTACAGTGAAGAAGATACGGAACGTTCCCGGGAAGAAATAACTAAAGCAGTGCAGAATATGGGGTATATGAGCGCTACTGTAGAGTATGTTTCTAAAATTAAGAAGAAAAAACTCAAACTGGATTATCAGGTTACTATAGGGCAGCCATACATAGTCCGCAGTTTGAAATATGATATTCAAGACGAAAAAATAGAAGAGTATTTGCGGAGCGATTCCGCATCAACCCTTTTATCCGAAGGTATGTATCTGGACGTAAATATATTGGATAGTGAACGCCAGCGTATCACCAATAGACTGCTTCGGAATGGATATTATAAATTCAACAAGGACTACCTGTCATATACGGCAGATACGGTAAGAGGCACCTATCAGGTAGATTTGACTTTGCATCTGGCAAAATACAGGCAGCGTACGGATGATAAATTACAGAATCATCCCCAATATACGCTCAATAAGGTGGATTTTATTATGGACTATAATGTACTGCAATCTTCCGCCCTCAGCAGTATAGAGGTGAACGATTCTATACACTACAAAGGTTTCCCCATTTATTATAAAGACAGATTGTATTTACGTCCTAAAGTATTAACGGACAATCTGCGCCTTACTCCGGGAAGTCTTTATAATGCTCAGGATGTACAACGCACCTACTCCAACTTCGGACGTTTGCCGGCATTGAAATATACCAATATCCGCTTTTTTGAAACGCAAACGGCAGACAGTGCAAAGCTGAATGCATACGTGATGCTAACAAAGAGCAAACACCAATCCGTTTCTTTTGAGTTAGAAGGTACTAACTCTGCCGGCGACCTTGGGGCTGCCGCATCCGTCTCATTCCAAAACCGCAATGTATTCAGAGGCTCCGAAACATTCTTAATAAAAGTTCGTGGAGCTTACGAAGCAGTCTCCGGATTGGGCATGGGATATAAAAATGACAATTACACGGAATTGGGAGTAGAGACAAGTATTAACTTCCCTCGTTTCATGTTCCCGTTTTTATCGAACGACTTCAGGCGTAGGATACGGGCGACTACGGAATTCGGGTTGCAATATAACTATCAGATGCGACCGGAATTCACGCGTATCGTAGCTTCCGCTTCATGGAGTTATAAATGGGGATTGCAACGTCAGCGTTCGCAGCATCGCATTGATTTGTTGGATGTTAACTATCTGTACATGCCTTGGATAAATGAAGAGTTTGAAGATAAATATTTGAATAATCAGAATAATTATATATTAAGGTACAATTATGAAGACCGTCTGATTGTCCGTACAGGTTATAGCTATATATATAATAGTGCGGGACAGGCATTAATGAACAATGCGTTGATAGGAAATTCTTATAGCATTCATTTTAATCTTGAGTCTGCCGGAAATCTTTTGTATCTCTTTTCCAAGATTAGCAATATGGAAAAGAATGATGATAACGAATATACAATCTTGAATATCCCGTATGCCCAATACATCAAAGCCGACCTTGATTTCGCCAAGAATATCGTAATAGATTATCGTAACTCCATTGCATTCCATATTGGGGGAGGAGTTGCTATCCCTTATGGTAATGCCAGGGTTGTCCCTTTCGAGAAACGTTATTTTTCGGGTGGTGCAAACAGTGTAAGAGGTTGGTCGGTGCGGAGTCTTGGTCCGGGAGCTTTTGCGGGTGACGGTAATTTCCTGAATCAATCGGGTGATATCAAGCTGGATGCCAGTATTGAATACCGTACCCGTTTGTTCTGGAAATTTAAAGGCGCATTGTTCATTGATGCAGGAAATATCTGGACGCTTCGCGAATATGAAGATCAGCCGGGCGGTAAATTCCAATTAGATAAGTTCTATAAACAGATAGCCGTAGCCTATGGGTTAGGACTACGGCTGGATTTAGATTTCTTTGTACTTCGTTTTGATGGCGGTATGAAAGCCGTCAATCCGGAAAGCGGAAAGGGACGTTATCCGTTGTTTAAGCCCAGATTCAGTCGCGATTTCGCTTTCCATTTTGCGGTGGGTTACCCGTTCTGATGAATACTTTGCTTATCGCGCAGCGTAATACGTATTAATCATCGTTGCCTGACGGGCGGCAGATATACCTTGTGCATCCAACGTTACGGTCATTGCTTCACCATTGGGTAAGTACATGTTTGCAGTGCCGTCATTATTCATTTGTAACAGTTCCGTGCTAACGCCTTCTGCTACTACGTTCCATGTATTCAGTTCTTTATCGTAAACAAGTTCCATAGAAGTGGTTTCTCCTTCTTTTGTAATAGAATAACCGTTCTCTAATGTTTTCACAAGATAATTTCCATCCTTACCTTTTACTTTCTTTACGTCACCTATATTCGCCATAGGATTGGTTCCACTCCAGAATTCGATGGAGTTGATGACTAATGCATCTGCCAGATAGCAGACTGTGTATACTTGAATAATGGTGCAAGCTACATAAACAAGTTCGTTTACAAACTTATCACCGATACTTTGATTCCAATTTACCAGCTTGCTATGCAACCCGAAAGAACCAATACATGAATTGAAAAGAAATGCACTGCAAATCATTACAGTTGCAACCCTGCTTAAACTACTCTTTTTCATACTCTCTTTTTTATTTTACTAAATTTATTGTGTGTAAATACCTCGTTTAAACTGTCATTTAGTATAAATGTGATAGGGTACTTAAGCCCCAATCTGTATATAAGACAAATATAAATCGTTTTTGCGAGAAATTCTAATTTTATTGTTATTTTTGCAAAGTTATTATCTGATAACACACCCATTAAATAAAATATTGAGCTTTTATTCCCAGAAATAGACAGAGATAAATATGATGTTTATTAAAGAAATAAGTCACCCCGTTCTCGTTTTCTTTCTATATATAAAATATATATGCTTATTGAAAGACTACGTTCCACGAACTAAAGCGCTCTGTATTCTTCTCTTCTTAGGGATATTCCTGTATTCTTGCCAGCAGAATTCACCGAAAAGATACTCTCCCGAAAACCGGTCTGTTGTTGATAGCATTGTAAAAGCCAATCCTTCCATAGACTCACTAACAATATGGCTTCAACGCTATACGGAAGCGGAAGACTCCCTTGGCATGATGCTTGTCCGAAAGGAACTTGGCAAACGCTACCGGGAAGAATCGCGTTTCAGTGAAGCGATTGAGATTCACCGGGAAGGATTGCAGATTTCTCTGCAATTGGGCGATACGCTCGAAGCTGTGCAGGCGCTGAACAACATCGGTACAAGTTTCCGGCGAATGGGCATTATGGATGAAGCGTCCAATTACCATTATGAAGCATTGTTGCTTTGCGAACAATACAGAGACAAAAGCAGTTATGCCGCCAAGAAGAACCGTGTTGTTTCACTGAACAGCATCGGCAATATACATTTGACGTTGGATAACCGCGATGCCGCCGACAGTGTTTTCCGTATTGCATTGGCAGGAGAACGTGAGTTGAACAGTAACCTGGGACAAGCAATCAACTATGCCAATCTGGGCGCTATATTTGAAGCCCGGGGAATGAATGATTCCGCATTGGTTTACTACCGCCATTCTATGGAATATAATCGTGCGGCAAATTCAATCTTGGGTATTTCTCTTTGTTATAACCATTTCGGCCGTCTCTTTGAGAAAGACGGAAAATGGGAAGATGCTTTGCGTGAATACCGCAACGCTTATGATTTGATGGAGGCAAACAGTGACCGCTGGCATTGGCTGGAAGCCTGTCTGGCATTGGCGCGAGTTAATATATCCAAGGGGGATATTACTGTAGCGAGGATATATCTGGAACGTGCCAAGAATACTGCCGAAGCCATGAACTCCTGGGAACATTTGAGCGAAGCCTACCGGTTGGACTATCTCTGCTATGAAATACAAAAGGACTACCATCGTGCACTCGACAGTTATACACAAAGCCGCGCTTATGCCGACAGTGTGAAAAATGAAGCTAATATAAATCACGTTCAGAATCTTCGTGTCAACTATGAAAAGGGGAGGAGTTTCCAGGAACTCTCATTAATACGCGAAAAATACAGGATGGAGCAACGTACCAAAAACATCTTTCTGGTAGGCAGTTTCATTATCCTATTCATCACAGTGATAGCCATAGTCTTTTTGTGGTATGCCCTGCGCATGAAGTCGCGTAGTCAGCAGATGCTGCACCGCATGGAGAAGATGCGAAGCAATTTCTTCACGAACGTTACACATGAATTCCGTACGCCCCTGACAGTAATACTGGGACTATCGGAACAATTGCAGAAAAACAACTCTCAGAATAAAGAGACGGAAACCACACTGTCTACCATAGTCAGGCAAGGGCGCAACCTGCTGGACTTGGTGAACCAATTGCTGGAAGTATCAAAAGTAAAGTCCGAAGTCGGCGAACCCGAATGGCGTTCGGGAGATATAGTAAACTACACTCGCATGATTATGGAGAACTATCAAGTCTATGCCCGCCAAAGACGTATAGAACTTCTTTTCATTCCTTCGGAAACGGTGATTATAATGGATTTTGTGCCTGAATACTTCCGGAAAATCATCCGTAATCTATTATCCAATGCCTTTAAGTTTACTCCCAAAGATGGTTCGGTAACAGTGGCGATGGAGAGGAAGAATGACAAACTTGCTGTCCGGATATCCGATACCGGTTGCGGCATCAGCGAAGAAGACCTGTCACATATCTTCGAAACGTTCTATCAGGGAGAAAATAGTAAGGCGGATATCGGCACGGGTATCGGGTTGGCTCTGGTAAGGCAGATGGTGGTATGCATGAATGGAGAAATCAGCGTAGAGAGTGGCAAAGGAAAAGGCGCGGAATTCACTATCACAATACCATTGAAACACGGAGAAACTATATGGGCGAACTTCTCCGGCGAGAAGCCGGATGACCGTCGGGACACTTCTATTCCGGTAGAAGATGAAAAGATACTTGCGGATGCTACACCCGCAACGGAAGAAGTTGCGTTACCCTCCATTTTGATTATAGAAGATAATCCGGACATCTCTTATTATATAGGTGGATTATTGAAAGACAACTATACCTTGTTATATGCCCGCGACGGTGAAGAAGGTTTGGAAAAGGCGCAAGAGTATGTGCCCGACCTGATTATTACCGATTTGATGATGCCGGAAATGAACGGTTACGAACTGTGCCGCGAAGTGCGCGCTTCAGAAATTCTGAATCATATACCTATTATTATTATCACTGCCAAGTGTGGCGAAGACAATAGGATACAGGGATTGGATGTAGGCGCCGATGCCTACCTGGAAAAGCCCTTCAATGCTGATGAATTGAACATACGGATTGTCCGGTTGCTGGAACAGCGGCGCATGTTGCGTGAAAAGTATTCCAATGCCCTGCACGAGGGAAAGGAACTGAGCGTTGAATTGAGTCCTGCCGACCAGAGTTTCCTGACGCACTTGAATGATGTGATTTATTCGATGATGAGTAACCATAGCTTAAATTCGGAAATGGTAGCAGGTAAAATGTGTATGAGTCTCTCGCAACTGAACCGTAAAATCAAGGCGATTACGGGTTTCAACAGTTCCGGATATATTCTTCAGATGCGCTTGGATAAAGCCAAACGAATGCTTGCTTCAACAGATACTCCGGTGGGAGACATTGCTTTGAAGTGCGGTTTCCCGGAGATGTCTTATTTCTCACGCATCTTTAAACAGACATTCCAGATGACACCATCGCAGTACCGTAAGAAACGGCAGTAACCCCAACAACTTCTTATTTCGCTTGCAATGGCTTTAACTACTAAGCCAACTTGTTGGCTGATAACTTCTTTAATTCCTCTAATTCCTTTAACCTGCATTATCCATGCAGTAGCCGGAGATAAAGTGCTCCGATAAGGGGGATACGCTTAGTTCCAAAGCCTGGAACATTTTGTTTCGCCATGAAATACATTTTGTTTCACCGTATTGAAACTCTTTGTTCCAATGTGAAATACACTTTGTTCCATCGTATTGAAACAAAGTGTATTTCACATTGGAACAAAGAGTTTCAGTCCGTTGGAACAAAGAGTTTCAGTCCGTTGGAACAAAGAGTTTCAGCCTGTTGAAACAAAGAGTTTCAGCCTGTTGAAACAAAATGTTTCTCACTGTGGAACTATCCACAGAACCTATTCCGGTATGGAGCGTAAAGCGATTCGGCAAATGACAGGCGCTAATGCGGAGAAGGGGGATGATGCAAGATTATGCCTGTTGCAGATGTGTGGCAGATACTTTATCTGCCACCTATCTGCAACGGGTATCTGCAACGCTTTAATTTGCTTATTATCAAATAGATACAAGCAAAAAGGTGGCAGATGGCAGATAAAAATCGATTTTCAACTTTATGGAGGTGTTTTGAGTTGGAGTTTTGAACTGTATGGGAGAAGTGGTGGGTAAAATCAGACACTTTGCATTGTCCGCACCCCCAATATTTATGGTACCCCCCCCCTGTGTACGCCGAATAGAGAAAAAGAAGATTTGCACTTTTTAACTCCTGATAATCAACCATATATCATCTTTTGATGCGTACATAAGTCAAATCCTGCCAAGTAAAAATGCGCATATACTACAAATATATGCGCACATAGTGTAAACGCTCAGTATGGGTTTTAACCTAATTTTGCTCTCAACAAAGATATATGTTTCATTAAATCATTTCCGGAGTTATGGACGAAGATAAGAACAAGAAGCCGTTGCTCTCGTATGAACAAGTAATAAAGATTATCGATGAATGCGTTTCGCGAGATGAAACCGAATGCCCTGATGAAAGAATTGTGAGGGTGGAAAAAGCTGCGGAGGAATTGGAAATAGAGTACAGAAAGAGGGTTTTGCGCGATGAGAGGAGAAAGAATTGTTCATTCCGGTGGTTATGTGAAAAGATATTCAAGCGTATAAAATAATATATTAATTAGAAAAGGGTGGTATCATGAAAAGAGTAGTATTAATCTTGGTCGCATTGTTGCTTGTTGCAGGAACTACAGATGTGCAGGCGCAATGGTTGAAAAAGTTAGGGCAGAAAGCAATTGACCGTGCCGAAGAGCGTGCCAAAAAGAAAGTGGAAGATAAAGTGGATAAAGCTGTGGACAAGACAGTGGATGATGCTTTTGAAGGTGCCGAAGATGCCGTGAAAGGAAAAGATGATGCGGCGGAAGAAAGAAAAGAAAAAGATAAGCCGGAAACGCAGGCGAAAGAAGTGAAAGAAGAAACTGTGGCAAAAACCACAGCGGAAGCGCCTGTTCCCACAGCGGATATAAGTTGGAATAAGTTCGACTTTGTAGCCGGAGATGAAGTAATGTTTGAAGATAACCTCGTGGGCGAAGCGAATGGAGAATTTCCATCTCAATGGGATTTGCTTGGCGGCAACGCCGAAATCTCAAAGATAAATGGCGAGAATGTTATCTATATGGATAAGCAAACCACCATTGCTCCACTAATGAAGAACCCCAAAAACTATCTACCGGAAAGCTATACGATAGAATTTGATTTCTATATAAGCAAAGACTCCAAAGGCTGGTGGAAGATAGAACTTATGGGAGAAGATGGTTATAGGAAATCTAACATTGAATTATATTCTCAAGCTGATGCCAGAAGGACGATAGAAGGCTCGTGGGAAACTATAAACAGAGATTCACGTTCTTCAAGTAGTCAGGTAGACCTCTCTGCCATCGGATGGCACCGCGTTTCGATTTCCTTCAATAAACGTGCGTTAAAGGTCTATTTCGATCAGGTTCGCGCAATGAATATTCCTAATGTGGCACAAGCGGGATGGTTCCGATTCTTTTCAACGGATTCACATTTCCTCCGTAACATCCGTATGGCCAAAGGTGCGGTTCCCTTGTACGACCGCATGATGAGTGATGGCAAATTCATTACTTACGGCATTACGTTCGATGTAGGTAAATCAACCATCAAACCCGAGTCAATGGGTGAAATCAATCGCATTGTGTTACTGATGAATGAAAATCCCGAACTGAAATTCTCTGTGGAAGGACATACCGACAGCACGGGTAATGCGACAAGTAATCAAGCCTTGAGCGAAGCGCGCAGTAAGGCAATCGTAGATAAACTGACAGAACTGGGAATCTCTGCCGGCCGGTTGGCGGCGGTGGGCAAAGGACAAACAACCCCACTTGCCGATAACGGTACAGACGAAGGTCGTGCAAAGAACCGCCGGGTTGAATTTGTGAAACAGTAAGAACAAATATAGATATGGGTTAACCATAGCTGAGGAGACCTGTGAAGGTAAAACACTCTTTTTCGAGAGGGAAACGTCCCATTGACATCGTTTTATGAATTAGCTGAGCATAAAAGACGTTTCCCTCTTTTTAAAGAAACTGTTTTGATTTTTATTCGTCGTTTATTGTTTCTTATTCAAGTTACGCATGTTGTTTATATTGTTAACATGCGAAACTTAAATTTCTTATTCTTTCTTGTTCTTTGCATAGTCATGGCTTTGTTTGAAAGAAGAAGGAAAACTCTGATACTCTCTCTTAAATAGATAAAAATCAAAACGGTTTCTAATCTGCATTATTTATAATGTAGCAGTTAGAGTAGTTAAAGAAGTGATAACTCTTTTAACTACTACAGTACGAACAATAAGTTTATAATAAAAGCGGAACCGAAAAGCTATATGAGTAGGATAATTTTTTATTAATTAATAGTATGAAAACAAGATTAATGAAACGAATGGTAGTGTTAGTAGTAATGGCTTTGTCAACTACATTTCTTTTAGCGCAGGAAAAAGGTGAAATGGCTGCGGGTTTGAACTTGTCTTACGGTTCTAAAACAGGTTATACCAATATTGGTATTGGCGCCAAGTTCCAGTACAACATTACCGACAATTTGCGTATCGAACCGAGTGCTACTTATTTCCTGAAAAAGGATTATGTCAGTATGTGGGATGCTAATGCCAATGTGCACTATCTCTTTGGGTTGAGTGACAGCTTCCGCCTGTATCCGTTGGCAGGCGTAGCCCTGGTTGGCGTGAAAGTAGGAGTAGGGGAGTATAGTGCATCTGACAGTAAGTTCGGCTTCAACGTTGGCGCCGGCGCCGAATATTTATTATCTGAAACGTTAGCATTGAACCTTGAAATCAAGTATCAGATTGTTACCGACCTCGACCGTCCGGTGTTCTCATTGGGTTTAGCCTATAAGTTCTAAACAAGTTTTCTAAACTCTCTAAATATGAAATTTATGAGAACCTTATTGAAATGGAATTTTCTCATTGTACTGTTTATGATGTGCAGTGTACCTTTACTTATGGGATGTGGAGGTGATGATGATGAACCGACGGATGGCGAAGTCACTTATACCGGTTGGGAAGATAAAGGTAATTCGGCTAAGTTCGGTTACAGAATGTCGGCTGGGCCGTATAGCGCTGACATTGTGTTTAATCTGACTTTCAATGGTAGTGGAGATGATGCTGTATGTACCAAATGTGTGATTGAAGAAACATGGTCTCATGAAGATGCCGCAAGAGAATCAGAAACATCTCATAGAAGAGGTGATGAAGGAGAAACCAATGTAAATCGTAGTGGTAAAAAGGTTACTTATGAGACAGATGGTTTTAATGGTGGTACGCGCGGGGCTATAAAGGGTATATTAGAAGGAATGTATCAACATTAGTATAACACTCTAACCCAAACGAAGAGTTGCTGCCGTTTTGCAGCAGCAAGCGGCAGCGACTCCTTCTTCACGAATCTGTCATAACTTAAAAACTGTATTATGAGAACAAAATTCTGGTATTTATTACTGATGGCTTTTTTATCAGCCTCTGTGGTTACCACGGTAAGCTGTGGCGATGACAACAATGACCTTCCGGATGAACCCGAACTTCCGGAAGAACCCAAAGATCCCGATACCCCTGACAACCCTCAACCACCGGTTATTACCGTAACGGCCACCATGAAAGACGCCGAAGTAAAAGGCACAGTGACCGATACGGAAGGCAACCCATTGTCGGGCGTTAACATCTCCAGCGGCGAGACGCAGACTGTGACCGACGACAAGGGTGTGTTCTCTTTCGAACGCATAGTCAGTGCAAACGGACGTTTCCGCTTTACTTTCGAGAAGAACGGATACTTCACCATTACCCGTTCGGGAGTATTTCAGGAAGATCTTTCCATGCAAGTGGTGATGCAAAGCAAAAGCGGCGGAGCTGCGAATACTACTTCCGCTTCGTTTAACTCAACACAGGAAAATACGCTGATAGCTGACGGAATGAAAGTAGCCATACCCGCTTCCGCTCTTGTTACTTCCGATGGTAGAGACTACTCCGGAACAGTAAATGCCGATATGCTTTACCTTTCGCCGGACAATGAAAACTTCACTACCATGATGCCCGGTGGTGATATGGCAGCCGTACGTATGGACAGAAGCGACGCCACATTGGTTTCATACGGCATGGTAGAAGTCAGCCTGAGCGATGCAAGCGGCAATTCCTTGCAACTGAAGGAGGGCAGCAAGTCTGAAATGACATTCCCCATACCCGACAGCATGAAAGATAATCCGCCGCCTACCATTCCGTTGTGGTACTTCAACGAAGAAGCCGGCGTATGGGTGGAAGAGGGGATAGCTACCCTGAAAAGGGATGTCTATGTAGGAAGCGTTAACCACTTCTCCTGGCATAATCTCGACGTAGCCGAAGAACGGGTAACCATCAAAGGTAAAGTGACCGACTGTAAAGGACGTCCCGTATCGCGTACGATGGTAACCGTAGACCAAACCAGCGGCATGACGAATAGTGATGGAAATTATCAGGTATATGTTCCTGCAAATACTCCCGTAACTGTCACCGTGAAGAGTGAGGATTACAATTCTTATATTCCGGAAGTCAGAGTCTCCGTTCAGGGCAGGGCAGGCGGTACAACTGTAGAGAATGTCAATCTGGAACTGCCATGTGTTCCCGTCATTAGCGGGCAAATCACCAATTCCTGTTCCGAATTGGTGGGAGCATACGTCTGGGCGGAATATACAGTGAATGGTAAGACAGTAACTACCACTCCTGTATGGACTACAGGCGACGGTAAATTCGAGATTCGTATTCCCGGCAACTCCGGAAAAGCAACACTCTGGGTTCGGACAGCTACAGGCGAGGAAATGAGCCGTCAACTTGAATTAACGGGCGAAGACTTGATAATCACCGGACTGGAAATATGTGAAGACTTTGAAGAAGGTTCATTGAGCATTATGGCAGAGGATGGAAGCATAATCGTACTTCCCTGGATTTCGGAAGAATCTCAAGCCGTCGTTATGGATAATGCCATGATATTCGGATATGAAGGTTTTTCAGCCAACATAGAAAACTTCTCCGGTTCGGGAGAATATACAGGAATAGCAGTGTATTACTCAAATGACAATGCAGTGATTTTTGAAGATATGACTTTCGTCTTCGAAACATCCGATAAAGGCGGGTATGACGTAACTGTTACCGGAACCGGGCAAATGTTCTCCGGCACAGGTGAGATGATTAACGCAAGTATTACCGGTAAGGTGTATCTTCCTGCTGTTATAGTGATGGTTGAAATGCGGAACGTCGGCAGCTGGAGCGATGTAGGTATGAGTAGCAGCATTCCTGAGATGCCGGTACCTATTGATTACCTCATAAAGGTTGATTATCAGGGCATAAATGCAAAACTTGCAAGCCTTGGCTATAAGAATAAGACCGATGAGGATTATGATAGCGTAAAGAGCGTGTTGGATAAGGCGGGATATGAAATTGTCACGCAGGAAACGACAAGCGGAAGCGGAGGAAAAGCAATCGCTTACCGTAAAGATGACAACTATTTCATTATAGAGTATAACCCGCAAGGATACAGTGATATGGAAGACTGTAAGCTTGTTGTTATTATCTCTGAAGGATACAGTAAAATACAAGGAGCGCCGGATTTAACTGAAACACGGGCTGTTGTCAGTAAGAGGCACAACTTGAAATCTATTTTTAAATTTAAATAACTCAAGTTTCGCATGTTACTGGTAGTATCATGTTAGGTAGTATTATGTTAGGTAGTATTATGTTAGGTAGTATCATGTTACTGGTAGTATCTCTATTCTCCTCCTCCTGGG